>CAIZGQ010000236.1 GCA_903932565.1 uncultured Hyphomicrobiales bacterium | reverse complement strand
GGCTCTCCAGGCTGGTACCCGGCCCCAGCCGTCCAGCCGTGCGCTTTGAGATAATTCGCGGTCGACATCAACGCGCCCGATGGCGTCTCGAGACTGCCTACACCGTATTCCAGCACGGTCTTGGGCAGGAACTGGGTCTGGCCGACTTCGCCATGCATGGAGCCGCGCGTGCTGGCGGAGAATGTGCCGCGGTCAACCAGCGACAGAGCCGCGTAAAGCTGATCAGTGAAGAAAGCAGAGCGGCGGCAATCGTAGGCCAGCGTGGCCACGGCCGACAGCATGTTCTGATTGCCGCTGATGGCACCAAAGCCTGTCTCCATGCCCCAGATCGCCAGAAGCGGGCCGGGCGGAACGCCATAGCGCTGCTGGATCGAGGCGAAGAGGGCTGCATTGCTCTGCTTCAGTGACCGCCCGCGTGAGGCAATGATTGAGCCGCCCCGCTTGGCGAGAAACTGATCGAGCGACAGCTGAAAGCTTTTCTGGCCACGATCCGCACCAATAGTGGCATGGGCATAATTTGTGGACATCAGCGCCGCGATGCCCGTGGCCCCAACGCGCCCGCGCGCCTCCTGGCTGAAACTTGCCTTCCAGGCTTCAAATCCCCCAGCGGAATTGCCGCATTGGGCCGCCTGCGCTGCGCCACCCATCAGGACGATGGATGCAATGGCGACGCATATGCGCGCACTGAAATGGTTGCCTTTGAACATATAAGCCCTCCGTGGGGATCCGTTGAATCAGGCAAAGCCCTCAGGCGCATCCTGCCGAGTTGAGCCAATACCGCAAGCGCCTTGAACCGCACAACAACGACAGCATCATGAAAATCCGGCTGCGCAATCTGCCCATGCGCCTGTGAGAGACCTCTCCCCACAGAGCCATCTTCGGAAACTACTTAGACCGCAGACTTCGCCATGACGGCGTGGGCCTTGAATTTTGGCACTTGATCTCGCCGAAGCCCACTGCCTTCATGTGGAGACGTGGCCATCCTGTATCGGCAAGGCGCTCATATGACATCTGCCGCATCAAAAATCTGGCTCACCAGCCGCGACGGACATCGCTATGCCGCCTGGTTTGGCGCGCCCAGCGGGACACCGAAGGGCGGCATTATCATTCTGCACTCGATTTTCGGGATGACGTCCCATCTGGCTGACGTTTGCACGCGGTGGGCAGCCGAAGGATATGCGGCCATCGCCCCCGCCCTGTTTGATCGAACAGAGAGACCCAATGTCTTTGCTTATGACAGGCCCGGGGCTGATGCGGGCGTTGCAGCCTATGATGCGCTGACGCAGGACCAGGTCTTTGCCGACATACAAAGCGCACAAGATCATCTGCGCCCATTCGGCAGGGTCGCCATTTCAGGCTTCTGTACGGGCGGAAGTTGGGCGTGGCGTGCGGCCGCTGCCATGCCGTTCGACGCGCAGGTCAATTTTTACGGCAGTCATATTTCACAGTTCATGGGCCTGCAGCAGCGCTGCCCGACCCTTCTGCATTATGGGGATCATGATCACATCATGCCGCTTGATGCTGTCGAAGAAATCCAACGCCAGCATCCTGACGTCGACGTTCGAATTTACAGAGACGTGGGTCACGCCTTCTTCAATCCGGATCAGGCGACGTATCACGCAGATGCTGCAGCCACGGCGTGGACAAGCTCCCTCGAATTCATGCAGCGCCATATCGCGCCTGCGTGACGACACAACACCATTTTTCAAGTCAGCAAGGAGTTCGTTGCGTGTTTCAATTCATCTCGCCCAACCCCGACAGCGATTCAAAATTGGCTTACAGCCAGGGCGTTCTGACGACAGGTCAGATGCGAACATTGTACGTGGCTGGCCAGGTTGGCGTCGCCCCTGATGGCTCGGTGTCGCCAAGCTTTGAAGGCCAGGTGCGGCAAGCCTGGGCCAATGTTCTGGGCGTGCTCGCAGCCAGCAACATGAAGGTGACAGACCTCGTCAAAGTCTCCGCATTCCTGACCAGTCCTGACAATTATGCGGCTTACGCGGCCATTCGGGGCGAGTTTCTGGGCGACCACAAGCCAGCCTCAACCTTGCTCGTTGTCTCTGCGCTGGCGCGGCCGGGCTGGATGTTTGAAGTTGAGGCCATTGCCTGCAGCCAAACTTGAAATCGTTTCACGGATAAAACCCGACAAAAATCGTCGGAATGTGGCGTTGCGGCCTTGTGCATTTGGGCTATTGTCAGCCCATAGTTACGTGAGGATTTGCCGCATGCGCTCCATCCTGTCGCTCAGCATTCTGCTTTCGCTCGGCACTGCCACATCATCTCAGGCCGCCGACGCCTTCGTGCCGGTCCTCGTGCCGGTGACAGGATTTCTCGCGGTGGAAGGCGCAAGCCAGCGCGATGGTGCCCTTCTGGCGCTGACAAATCCTCCCGCTGGCGTGAAGGTCCGTTACGACGTCTCAGATACGGGCACATCACCGGAAGTTGCGGTCAACGCCTTCGCGCGTGCAACGGGCGACGGGACAGCGATTGCCGTGGTTGCCCCCATGCTTGGAACGCAGATGCTGGCGCTTCTGCCCGTGGCGCTCGAAAACAAGCTGCCCTTGCTGACAATTTCCGGAACAGCTGCCATCACACAAAAAGGCAACCCCTACGTCTTCCGCTTTTTCCCGGATGATGCGACGACGAAGTCCGCGCAGGTGCGTTTCGCCATCGAGCAGAAACATATCAAGAAGCCTGCGATTATTTCGCAAACGGATGCCTATGGGCAAAGCGGTGGCGCGGAAATCGCCAAACTGCTGAAACAGGCCGGAGTCGAGCCAGCCTATCAGGAATCGGTCGACGTCTCCGTCAAGGACATGTCGCCGATCATCGCAAAAGCCAAAGCCGCTGGTGTCGATTCGCTGCTGCTACATCTCCACGGCGGATCGACCGCCCTCATCGTCAAAGCTGTCGCGGCAGCTGGACTTGATTGGACGATTGTGTCGGGTTCTGCGATTTCGCAGCCAGCAACAGTCGAATTGCTGGACCCGGCGGACCTGAAAGGTGTCTGCGGGGAAACAGGCTCGTCCCCCATTTCGGCAGAAACGCCCGAAATTGCGACATTTCTTGCGGATTACACGGCAAAATTCAAACACGCTCCCGATGCATTCTCGCTCGCCCAGTTTGATGCGACGAGCATGCTTTTGAAGGCCATGGCGGACGGTGCCAAGACGCCGGAAGATGTGACCAAGGCTTTGTCGAGCGGCAAGTTCAAAGGGCTCGGCATGACATATTACTCGGACGGCAAGGGGAACATGGCCCATTCTGCGGTTGTCATCTGCTACGATGGCAAGAGTCGCATCCCCGCCGTTGCTCAGCATTATGATGCGCCGACGCCCTGAGCAATCCTGATGCTGCTGGCCCAGTTGTCGTTGAACGCGCTAATCCTTGGCGCGGCCTATGCCCTTGTCGCGATCGGCTTTGTTCTCATCCTCAACGCCACGGGTGCCGTTAATTTTGCGCAGGGCGATCTTGTGATGGTTGGCGGTTTCTGCGGGGTCGGCCTTGCGGGATATCTGCCTGTGTCCGGCTTGGTCCTACTGCCTCTGGTTGCCGTCATCATGGGACTTCTGGGCATGGCGATTGCGCTTTGTGCCTATTTCCCGCTGAGCCGACGTCCGCCCGAGGCCATGCTGATCAGCACGATTGCCGTTGGAATCATCCTGCAGAACGGGGCCAACTTGCTGTTTGGTCCCGATGCAAAAGCGCCACCCGCCCTTTTGGGAAATGGGGATTGGCGCGTGGGAGGCTTAGTGCTTTCGCAGCAAGGCATGGCCGTTCTGCTGGTCGCCATCCTCCTTGTCGGCAGCTTGCAACTCGTCTTCAGCAAAACCCAGCTTGGCCGCCGACTGCGCGCGACTGCGCAGGACCGCGATGTGGCCAGTGCTCTGGGCATTCCCGTCAACACGATGATCGCCGCAACGTTTGGCGTCGGTGTTGCTCTGTCTGGTATCGCTGGGCTGCTGCTCACGCATACGTTTTTTGTCACGCCGACGGACGGCGGGAATTACATGCTGAAAGCCTATATCGCCGTGGTTCTGGGCGGTTGGGGCAGCCTGCCCGGTGCTGTGGCAGGCGCGTTGCTGATCGCATTTTTTGAAGTGATCTTTCCATCCCTGCCCGTCGTTGCGCCGTTTCTCGCAAACGTCCCCGGCGCTTCCGAGATGTTTACACAAACCGCCAGCACCATCGTCTTTGATTGTCTGGTGCTCGTCGTGCTGCTGTTTCGTCCGCAGGGTCTGTTTGGGGAAGCGATGCAGGTGCGACCGTGACGGGCCTTCGGGACTTTGCGCGCGCCAATGCGGTGCTCGTTCTTGCAATTATCGCGTTTTTGATTTGGACGGCGTCGTTCGGCACCAATTATCAAATGCGTGTGCTGGCGATCGCCGGAATTTATGGAATCCTGGCGCTCGGGTATCACTTCATTCTGGGGCAGGC
>CAIZGQ010000235.1 GCA_903932565.1 uncultured Hyphomicrobiales bacterium | reverse complement strand
CATGCGCGTTGAACGCGCCAGCAAGCCCCGCAATCATCGCCGACACGACAAGCGCGATCAGTTTTGCTTTGGGCAAATTGATGCCCATGACACCGGCGGCCACTTCATCTTCGCGCATCACCTCCATGGCGCGCCCGATGCCGGAGCGGCAGACGAAGACGAACGCGATGAGCAACAGGATCAGCGTGCCAAAGATGACGTAGAGCGCAGTATATTCCGGGATCGACGGAATGCCGGACAGGCCCAACGCGCCGCCGGTAAAAGGTAGGTTGATGAGCGCGATGCGCTCCACTTCGCCAAGGCCGATGGTGGCGAGCGCGAGATAGACGCCCGACAGGCGCAACGTCGGCCCGCCGACCACAAGGGCTGCAAAGGCCGGCACGACCATCGCTGCAACCAGCGACAGCGGAATGGGGACGCCGGCTTTGGCCAGCAGGCTGGAGGCATAGGCTCCAAGCCCCATGAAGGCCGCCTGACCCACCGACAATTGGCCGACAGCAAGCACGACGTACATGCTCAGCGCCAGAAGTCCGTTGATGCCCAAAGAAAAGATCAGGCTCTGGTAGGTGAAGAAGAGACCGTCAAAGAAGCTGGCCATCACGCGCGCTTCACTTTTGATTTGCCAAAGAGACCTGCGGGCCGAAACCACAGGGTGAGCACAAGCAGCAGAAAGCCAACGGCATCCTTCAGCGAGGAGGCGACATAGCCCGCCGTGGCGGTCTCCAGCAGCCCGACCAGCAGGCCCGCAACCAGTGCGCCGCGAATGTCGCCGAGCCCGCCCAGAATGATCACGGCAAAGCCCTTCAGCATCATCGCTTCGCCCATGTAGGGCTGGATGGCGTTGTAGTTCAGCCCGATCAGCACGCCCGCCGTGCCGCCGAGCGCGCCGGACAGGAAGGACACGAGCCGCACCACGGCTCCAGCATTGATGCCCATCAGCTGCGCAGCCTCCGGGTTCTCGGCCAACGCCCGGATCGCGAGACCAAGCTTTGTGCCCTGCATCAGCCACAGGAGCGCTGCGACGATCACCAGTGCCGTGGCGATGATCAGGATTTGGCTTTCCGTGATGCGCACACCGCCTGCCTCAAACGCGCCGCCGCCAAAGATTGAGGGCGGGAAGCGGCGGATGTCTGTGCCCAGAAGTGCTGTGGCCAGCGAGTACAAGAGCAGCGTTGCTCCCAATGTCACCATCAGCGAGGCGAGCTCCGGGGCCTTGGCACGGCGCAGCGGCGTCAGCAGGATCGTGTCGAGCACGACCGCGATGAGGCCTGAGGCGATGGCTACCAAGGGGAGCGCGAGAACCAGCGGCAGGTCCAGCCCGCGCGTGGCGAACAGGGCCAGCAGCGCACCGGCCGAGAAGTAAAAGCCATAGGTGAGGTTGATGACGCCCATCACGCCGAACATCAGGGTGAAGCCCAGCGCGAAGAGCGCATAGGTCGACCCTGTGACGAGACCGTTGACGATTTGCTGGGCGAGCATGTTTGGGAGGCTTTTGGCGCGGCAGGAGGAAAAGCGAGCGCCGTTGTTAGCCTTGGGGGCCCCCGTCCGCAAGGTTTACCCTCGTGGACGGGGATTTAGGTTTTTCCCGATCGGGTCATCGGAAAGCCGCTGGCTTACTTGAAGACTTATTTGAAGACTTGGAACTTGCCGCTCTTCATCTCGATCACGACGACGCCGGAGGTGTCAGCCGGATCGCGGCCAGGCGTGAAGGCGAAATGCCCCATGACGCCGGTGTTCTCGACCTTGATCAGCGCATCCTTGATCTTCTCCGGGTCGGCAGCGCCCGCTGCGTTGATGGCCTTGGCGGCGATCTTCAGCGTGTCATAGGCCTGCGCGGCAAACTGGTCCGGCTCCATGCTGTATTTGGCGCGGTAATCCGCCACGAACTTCTGGCTCAGTGCATCGGGCTTGTCGATGAACCAGGGCGAGCCAACAAGCGTGCCATCGGCCGCGTCGCCGGCAATTTCCATCACCTTGGGGGCGTTGAGACCGTTGCCACCGATGACATGCACGGACGCCGGGATGCCCAGCGCCTTTTTCTGCAGCAGGATGCCGGACCCCGCCTCCACCAGCGCGGAGACGACAATCGCGTCAGGATTCAGTGCCTTGATCTTGGTGAGCTGCGCGGAGAAATCGGAATCCTTGCCGCCGAAGGTTTCGGTGGTGAGGGTTTCGAGGCCGAGCTTCTCGATGCCGGCTTTCATCACGTCGTAGGCGGATTTGGTGAAGGCATCATCATTGCCATACATCACGGCCACTTTTTTGAGGCCGAGCTTGGTCATGGCGGTCTTCAGCGTCACCGGAACCACGTCTGCTTCCGGCAGCGAGGTGCGGAAGACATAAGGCCCGATCTCCGTGATGCCATTGGCTGTGGTGGATGTGCCGATGATCGGAATCTTACGCTCATTGGCGACGGGGCCGACGGCGAACATCTCGTTCGACAGGGTGGGGCCGAGGATCAGCGGCACCTTGGTGGCACCGATCAGCTTGCGCGCCACGTTCAGCGCCTGATCCTTGTTGCCGGCGGAATCCTCATACGCAATGGCAAGCGGGCGGCCGCCCAGCACGCCACCGGCCTTGTTCACCTCGTCGAGCGCGAGGTCGAAGCCGTTCTTGATGGCAATGCCATATTTGTTGTTGGGGCCAGTGAGAATTTCAATCGCACCAATGGTGACGGGCTCTTTCGTCTGGGCGAAGGCAGGGGCCGCGAAGGCGGAGACAGCAAAGGGGAGGGCCGCCAGAGCGACCAGAAAGCGCGAAGACATGAAGGGCGTCCCTTGT
>CAIZGQ010000234.1 GCA_903932565.1 uncultured Hyphomicrobiales bacterium | reverse complement strand
CCTCGTCAAAGCCCTAAAGTTCAAAATGCCCCTGCGTGGGGGCGGTCCATCAGGCAACGCGCTGCGTTTTTGCAGGTCGGTGGTGGGGTTCAAATGTTCCGTATGACTCCAAGCCCGCGGGCCAGAGTTCTGCGCCACAAAGGCCTGCCTGTGCGAGCCGCGCGCAACTGCTCAATGGCTGAGTTGCTGCAAGCTTGCCTCAAAATTGGAATTTTCGCGGGCCACCACGATTCCAGCCTCAGGGCTTTCGTAACCCGCGAGTTCTTTCATGGCGAGCAGATCATGAATGATGATTTTCTGCGCCTTGAAGGTCATCAGCTTTTTGTCGCGCAATTGCCGCAGCACGCGGTTGACGTGGATGGTGCTCAATCCCAGCGCATCGGCGATGACATATTGATTGAGGGGGCAGCTGAAATGCTCCTTATGCGCAAGTCCGATCAGCGACAGCCGATCATACAATTCCAGAAAGAAATGCGCCGTGCGCTCGATCGCGCTGCGCCGCCCAACGCTCACCAGATGTTCGACCAGCATCGCCTCATCGCGCGACATGGCCCAGAGAATGGCTGCGCCGAGGTAGGGATAGTCCGCGAACATTTTGGACATGTGCGCAGACTCAATCCGCGTCACAACGGCATCGGTCAGGGCGGAAAACGCATGATCGGACGTGCGCAGGAGCATGCTGCGCAGGCCCAGGCAGTCGCCGGGGACGGGGAAGGTGATGATCTGGCGGCCGCCGTCGGGCAAGAGCTTGAAGCTGCAGCCCCAGCCCGATTGCAGGATGTAAGCCGACTGGCCGGGCTGCCCCTCATGTACCAGTTCGCGTCCGCGGGGCAGGTGGATGGGCCGTGACTGGACTTCGGCCATGAAGGCCAATTCTGGCTCGGACAATTTTACGAATGCTGCCATTTTCTTGACCAGCAGGCTGCCTCCGCTCCTCATGGACCTGTCCTTCAAGAAGCGGGCTCGACAAACCCCAATGCCCGCCGGAGCAATTTCCTGTCCAAGATATTGCACACGAAAATACATGTTTCGCTAACACAGGTTAGTCTAGCTCTTAGAGCTATCGGCTATACCACAGTTCTGGCGGCAGCAGCCTCCAGTAAAGTCGATGCGGATGCCGACTATGACCACAATGAAAGACATGGACGGTTCCGCCAGTGGTGTCGCAGCGCTTTCAATCGTTGAGTCACTCCTGCTTGCTTTGGGAGATCTGAAGCTAATGGACGAAAGCGAAGTCTTGGGCGTCATCTCTGATGCTGCCGAGGCCCATCGCGTGGTCAGCGATTCCCCGTCTGACCGCAAACTGCACCGCGATGTGGTCATCATACTCGATCGCATTATTGCTGGCGGAAATTCCGTGAGACGGCGTTGATTTAAGTCAATCGCCAACCGTTCCAACGTTGAGCATCTAACGACCGCGGCATTCGCCGCGTGCGAGGCTAGTTGCACTTGCGTGGAGAATTAACATGAAAATGACCGCTGCTCACAGCACTTCATCGCGAAATTTCGGGTTGCGCTCCAGCACCCCACGTCCACACGACATGGGCGTCAGCATTGCCGTTGCCAAGGCTCTGCATAAGGACATGTTGCACGCGGATACCTCACGGCCAGAAGATCACCGCGTCGCCGGTGCCGTGCCCGGATGGCAAATCGCGCCGCTGGTGACCAAGCCGCTTGATCCCGTACGCAATGTTCAGCGTGACATTGTCTACCTCGTGGATTCAGATTCAGCCTTTTGTAGCGAAATGGAATCGAAATTGCTGGACGCCGGGTGCGACGTCGAGAACTTCTCTGATTGTGCTGCGTTTCTCGCCTATTATCGTCCAGGCCGAGCCGGTTGCCTGGTTGTTGATTCTCTGTTGCTCGGCGTCCACGGGACTGATCTCATCAGCACGCTGAAGGACAATGGCGCTTATCTCCCCACCATCGTGACCTCCACCCAGATGACATGTACCCTGGTGGTCCAGGCCATGCGCGCTGGCGCTTTTGACATCGTCGAAAAGCCAGTCTTCTGCCAAAACATGATGATGAGTTTGCGACCGGCTTTGCTGGAGCAGGAGCGTCAAACCCGATTGCAGGTTGCCCAGACGAACGCCATGAGCCGCATTTCGACGCTCACAAGCCGTCAGCATCAGATCATGGAACTCGTGATTGCCGGGCACCCCAGCAAAAACATCGCGGCAGATCTTGGCATCAGCCAACGTACGGTTGAGAATCATCGCGCTGCCATCGGCCGCAAGACGGGTTCAAAATCCCTGTCGGCCCTGATCCGCACGGCGCTCTGCGCCAATTGCACCGTTCGCGGTTAGGGGCGATCAGCTTTTGGGTGAAGGCGAGGTTGCAATGGTCGGAACTGCGAGTTGATCGCGTTCCTGCATGAGGATCACTGCCGCGCGGCCCGCATCGTATCGGTGTGGGCGCAAATAAATCTGCGATCCCAGCATAATGGCAAGGCCAAGGATCAT
>CAIZGQ010000233.1 GCA_903932565.1 uncultured Hyphomicrobiales bacterium | reverse complement strand
TCGCAAAGCCGATCAACGCCGCCATGCCGCCACCCAGCAGCAGGCCAAACAGCGGATCGCTCCACAGCCCCGCGCCCATGCCGTATTTGGCCGCCAGCGCTGCCGTGTACGCGCCAAGGCCGAAAAACGCACCATGCCCCAGCGACACGATGCCAGCGTAGCCAAGGATCAGATCAAGCGAGATGGCAAACAGCGCGAGGATTGCGATCTCACTCATCAGCTGGTGGCGGTTTTGCAACCCGATCGTGTCACCGAAGATGAAGTACGAGGCGGCAAGCACAATCCAGAATGCGATTTCGCCCCAACCCCAGCGGGATTTTGCCAGCAGGATGCTGCGTGGTGCGGAGGCATCAACGGAGGGTGAGAGCGTGTCGGTGATGGAGGTCATGACATTACCTCGCGGTGACGCGCGAGAAGAGGCCCTGGGGGCGAAGGATCAGAACAGCCACCATGATGGTGTAAATAATGAAGCCGCCGACCGAAGGAATGTAATATTTGCCGAGCACGTCCGCGACGCCCAGAAGGATCGCCGCAAAGAAAGGGCCCGTGATGGTGGACGTTCCGCCGACCGAAATCACGATCAGGAAATAGATCATGTATTTCAGGGGGAATGTCGGATCGAGGCTGATGATGCCCGTCGACAAAGCGCCGCCGAGGCCGGCAAGTCCTGAGCCGAATGCGAACGTCAGGGCAAAGATGCGCGTGACATCGATGCCCATGCCGCGTGCGACGCGACCATCGTCCACGGCCGCGCGCAACCGGCTGCCAAAGCGTGTCTTGGCGAGCACAAGCTGCAAGCCCAGCGTCAGCAATCCGCAGATGACGATGACGAACAACCGATACACGCCGACGCTGGCGCCTGCGAATGTGTAACGCCCTTGCAGGGAGTCCGGCAGGTTCACAATCTGCTGGTTGGCACCCATGAAATAATCGACTGCCGCCACCGACATGAAAATCAGGCCGATGGAAAACAACACCTGATCGAGATGGGTCTTTTCATACAGGCGCACATACAACGTGCGCTCCAGAAACCCGCCGATGATGGCGCAGAAAATGAAAGCCGCTGGCAGACACCAGTAAAACGAGACGCCAAGCTTCTGCATCAGCGCGACGGTCAGGTATCCGCCCGCCATCGCGAACGCGCCATGGGCAAGATTGATGAAGTTCATGAGGCCGAGCGTGACGCAGAGGCCCACGGCAAGCACAAACAGCAGCATGCCATAGGCAACACCGTCGAACAGGATCGTCAGCACGAAACTCTCTCCTTGGACCCCCGGCAGCGCTTCTCAGAGGTGCAGCCTGCTCTCTCGTACGCTGCCCCATAAGACCGGGGCACGCAAATTATTTGAGACAAAGCGTGCATTCGGGCAGGCACCTGAGCACCCGCCCGATTGGCAACACATGTCGCTCATTTTGGCGTGTGGGACGGGTCCTTGACGTTGGCCAGCGTGTCGAACTCAACGTTCCACAGCGCGCCGTCCTTCTTCTCCACCTTGCGGATGTAGACGTTCTGGACGATGTCACGGGTCTCGGGGTCAACCGAAATCGGACCGCGCGGGCTGACCCAAGACAGACCCTTCATGGCATCCAGGAGCTTCGCGCCCGTGGCATCGCCGCCGGTCTTTTCCAGCGCCTTGTAGACAAGGGCCATGCCGTCATAGCCACCAACTGCCATGAAGTTGGGACGGGCGTTGCCGTTCGCCTTCAGGAAGTTCGCCACAAACGCCTTGTTTTCTGGCGAATTGTGATCAGCCGAATAATTGTGCGAGGTGATCATGCCGACAACCGCATCACCCATGCCGTTGATGAGATCATCATCGGTCACGTCGCCGGTGCCGATGATCTTGATGCCGTCGGCAACCAGACCACGCTCGACAACCTGCTTCATCAAAACGGCGCCCTGGCCTGACGGCACAAAGAGGAACAGCGCGTCCGGCTTGTCGTCCTTGGCCTTTTGCAGGAAGGCGGCGAAATCCGGATTGGCGAGGGGCGAGCGCAGCTGGTCGATAATCTGGCCGCCGGAGGCTTCAAACTTTGTCTTGAACCACTTTTCGGCATCAAGGCCTGGGCCGTAATCGGACACCAGTGTCACAACCTTTTTGATGCCATTCTTGGCGGCCCACTCGGCCATGGGAATCGTGTTCTGCGGCAGCGTGAAGCTGGTGCGCACGAACCACGGCGAGGTATCAACAATCATCGCCGTGCCAGCGGCCATGATGATCGCAGGCACCTTGGCCTGCGTCGCAATGGGGCCAACGGCGAGCGCCAGCGGCGTCAGGCCAAAGCCCGCCAGCACCGACACCTTGTCGTTGACGACGAGTTCCTGCGCAAGGCGCTTGGACTGATCGGCGACGCCAGCGTCATCCTTGATGATGAGCTCGATCGTCTTGCCGGCTACCTTGCTGCCGTGCTCAGCGATGTAAAGGCGGGCGGCGGCTTCGATCTGTCGGCCGGTGGAGGCAGACGCCCCTGTCATGGGCAGGATCAGGCCAACCTTGACGGTGTCATCGGCCACGGCCGGTGCGGCCGCAAACATGAAGGTCGCCGCGGCTGCGCCAAGAACACTCTTTTTGAGGTCCTTCATCAAAAATCGTCTCTGATTGTTACCCGGCATGGCGTTTTCCCCGACCTGTTTGTCGTTTTAGAAAGCTTGCGTTCCGTATCCGTCCATCGGCAGCCGGGCAAGCAGCTTTCGACACACGGTCGGTTGAGCTCAAGTGCAAGTTAAGAACAAAATCCCACAACCGCGCGGGTTTGTAGCGCGACGAGACTTTTCCAGTCAAGCCAAACAAGTAGAGTGCTCAACTATTCCGCAGCATCGGCGGTTTCGCCCATGGCTGCAGAGCCCGTTTCAAACTGGAGACGGGCGAGACGGGCATACAGGCCGTTGCGGGCGACGAGCGTGGCATGCGTGCCTTCCTCGACAATAACCCCGCCATCCATAACGAGAATGCGATCCGCTTTCAGGATGGTGGCAAGGCGGTGCGCCACGACGATGGTGGTGCGATCCCCCATGATGTTTTCAAGCGCCGTCTGCACAAGCGTTTCGTTCTCGGCATCGAGGGCTGACGTCGCCTCGTCCAGCAGCAGGATCGGCGCATTCTTCAGGATCGAGCGGGCGATGGCGATCCGCTGGCGCTGGCCGCCGGAGAGCGTGATGCCACGCTCGCCGATGCGGGTGTCATATCCCTCGGGCATGGCCTCGATGAAGTCATGTGCCGCGGCCCGTTTGGCCGCCTCGACAATCATGCTGCGGTCAGCGTCGGGGTGTCCAAAGGCGATGTTGTCGGCGACTGTTGCACCAAAGATCACCGGCTCTTGCGCCACCAGCGCAATGCGGGCGCGGACATCTGTGGGGTCTGCATCGCGCAGGTCGACGCCGTCAATGCGGATGCGTCCGCCGGTTGGGTCGTAGAACCGCATCAGAAGCTGAAAAACCGTGGTCTTGCCTGCGCCAGACGGGCCGACGATAGCGACCGTTTCGCCCGGTGCCACGCTAAGGG
>CAIZGQ010000232.1 GCA_903932565.1 uncultured Hyphomicrobiales bacterium | reverse complement strand
AGGCGATAGCCGCGCACCATGGACTCGCCAAAATGTCCAAGCGAAGCGGGCTGATCATCCCATTTCACAAAGTCGCGCACCATCGCGGCGTTGTCCTGCGCGCAATGGGCCCATTCGACACCCGGACGCCGCTCCATCAGATTTGCAGCATTGCCGGTGATGACAACAACCGGCACGCGATCAGCGTAGGCATTGTAGATCGCCATGGCACCGTGCTGCACGCCAACAACAGAATGCAACAGCGCAGCCAAGGGGCGATGCGCGACTTTGGCATAGCCATGCGCCATGCCAACGGCAACTTCCTCATGTAAACAGGTCAGAAGTTCGGGTTTCGAATTCCCGCCGTAATTGATGAGAGATTCATGCAGGCCACGAAAACTTGAGCCCGGCATGGTTGTGACAAAATCAATCTTCAACGCCTTTAGGCAATCGACCATGTAATCGGAGCCGCTGCGCGAAATTTGCTCAGCCTCGTTGCTCGCATCTGCACTGGGCGCCACTGTTGCGGCCACGGACGGCGGGCCATTGGCGGCAAACGCTTGACCTGCAGACGCCATGGCACCAGCAGTTCCTGCGGCACCGGCGGCGAGGGCCGCGACGAACGCGCGCCGATTCACATCAGGCTGGTATGGCTCATTTGGTTTTGCGCTGGGATTTGATGGTGTTGCAGCGGAAGCGCCAGACTCGTGCGGTTTTTGCGTCATCAAACCCTCCATTGCCTTGCAAGCCGGATTGGAGACGCGCAGCCGATGATTGAGCTGGCTGCAGTTCTCCCATTTGCAGAAGTGAGCAAAGGCGTGCATGCGCCGCAGCTCTTATGCGACAAGATGATCACGGATTGGATAGTGCGTAAAGTGAGCAAACAAAAACGGGCACCCGCAGGTACCCGTTTGAAATTTGTTCCGATATGAACAGGACTTATGACGCCAGGCTATTCGGCTGCACGCAACGTCTGTGTGCCTGTTGTGCTCATGCCCAGCGCTGCAAGGTAGAGGTCAAGAATGGCTTCTTCCTCCTGACGCTCGGCAGCATCCTTCTTGCGCAACGAGATCACCTTTCGAATGATCTTCGTATCAAAGCCGGTGCCCTTGGCCTCCGAATAGACGTCCTTGATATCTTCCGCCGTGGCCTTCTTTTCTTCCTCGAGGCGCTCGATGCGCTCAATGAAGGACTTGAGCTGTTCGGCCGCTGCGCCGCTGACGTCGTCAATGTGGGTCGAAGCGCCCTTGGCCATTGTATGCTCCTGGAGTTCGAAGAGAGTGGACAGGTCGGGTAGGCAGGCAGACCGGCCTTGCGAACACGACGCAGAATGTACGGATCACTAGCGATGCGGCGTGGCGCAGATGCGGTCAACCCGTCGAGGCGGTTCATTGTGGTTCATCCCCGTTATCCAACGGCGACGTTCTGCCCCGCTGTTGCCAGGCGGAGAAGACTGTGGGCCCGGCTGGCCCCCATCCTCACTCTTTTGGGCGGGCGTTGAAGGCGGCCACCTTGTCGGGGGCGGCCTCGCTCTGGTGCAGCTTCTTCCAGTCGTCATAGGGCATGCCGTAGACGTGGGTCCGCGCCTCCTCCTTGGAGACTGTCAGCCCCTTCTCGTCGGCGGCATCCTTGATCCAGTTCGAGAGGCAATTGCGACAAAACCCGGCCAAGTTCATCAGGTCGATGTTCTGCACGTCGGAGCGATTGCGTAAGTGGGACATCAGCCGACGAAATGCGGCTGCCTCAAGCTGCAATTGGGTCTGGTCGTCAACGAGCATCATGTGGTCTCCAAGGTTTCGGGATGCGGATGCGCCCGCAAATCTGCGCGGCTGCCGTAGTGCTTGATCTGATGGACGTCCGGGCTGCTGAGGCTCGCCGCCAGCGGGCCGACGAGTGCCTCCGCCCAATATTCGGCCTGCGCCCTGGTGGAAATCAGGTCCTGGCGGAGCTCGATCAGCACATGGGCAAGGCCGCGCGAGGTGCCATGCTCGTGCAGGGTGTCGCCCAGCAGCGCTCCATCATAGGGCTCGTTGTCCCCCACCACATGGCCCTGCGCCCGGAGCCCGCCGATGAGTGGCACCGCGAGGCGCGGATCCTTGTCCCACAGGATGGCGAACTGCCAGGGCCGCTCGTGGTCCTTCCAGACCGGCGTGAAGGAATGGATCGAGACAATTGCCGGTACGGGGCCTACAGCGGCCATCTCATCGAGCAGAGCCCGAACCCGATCCCGGTAGGGTTGCCAGTAAAGGGCGATGCGCCGCGCAATCTCAGCCGCATCAACCCCGGCGTTGCCGCGCACAATGGCACCGTCCGAGAGGCGCATCACGAGGGTTGGATCGTCCGCCCCCCGGTTGGGATCAATCAGCAGCCGCGAAAAGCCGGTGAGCACGGCAGGCGCGTTGAATTTCGCAGCCAGCGCACGCGTCACATCTGCTGCACCAATGTCATAGGCAATGTGGCGCTGCAAAGCAGTCGCTGGCAGGCCCAGATCACCATATTCGGCCGGCAGGGCCGCAGACGCATGATCACATAGGAACAGCAGGCCAGCGTCACGCGGGCCCTCGACAAGCTCGACAGCAGAAAACGCGGGGTCCGGCTTAGGATTGGCCACTCTCGAATGCGCCCCATGGAAAAGTAACAAGATGCCGAGTGCTTTACATAAACGCACCGCGGTTGCCTTGCCAGCAACACCTGATTCTGGGTGACAATGAGGCCGTGTTGAAACACGCGCCTTCGCCATGCCGCAATCGAGCAGGAGACGTGCCATGTGGGGAGCGCAACCCCGCCGGGTCGCAGAGCTGCCATTGACATGGCCCCCGCAGTTCCGAATCTGGTGGCAATTCGTTGAAGGGTCCGTCGCAGAAGATGATTCGCTTAAAACCCATCCGCCCCACCTTGGGGCTGTTTGTTCGCTCGTCGAGCAGCTTTGCCATGGCAGCGATCGGGTTGGCCCTGATGTCCGGGCAGGCGCGCGCGGACTTTCGCCTGTGCAACAATTCCACCAGCCGGGTCAGCGTTTCTGTTGCCTATACGGATGGGCAGAACTGGGTGACAGAGGGATGGTGGAACCTGAAGACCACCGCTTGCGAAACATTGTTGCGCGGGCCACTGGCCGCCGAATTTTATTATGTCTACGCGATGGATGAGCGCGGCGGCGAGTGGAAGGGCAAATCCTTCATGTGCACGCGCGACCGCGAATTCCGCATCGAGGGTCGCGAGAACTGTCTCGTGCGCGGCTATGACCGCACCGGCTTCTTCGAGATCGACACCGGCAAGGACGCCAAGAACTGGACCGTGCAACTGACCGACGGCAACCAGCAACAATAACGCGCAACACCAGTCAACGCGCAACAGCAATAAGTGCAGCAGACAAACAGCCTCGCTCAAAGTCATTATGATGTCGTGCGGGTCCGTTGGTGTCGGTGCCGCAAGTGCTATTGGCCGTGTCTGCTGACATAAGAAGGATTTTCGATGCGTCGCATGCGCCGGGTGAAAATCCTCGCCACACTGGGTCCCGCGTCGCGCGACAAGTCCGTGGTCACCAGCCTGTTTCTGGCTGGAGTCGATGTGTTTCGCATCAACATGAGCCATTGCAGCCACGACGAGCTGCACGCGCGTGTTGTGATGATCCGCGAAATCGAGAAGGAATACGGCCGCCCCATCGGCATTCTGGCTGATCTGCAAGGCCCGAAACTGCGGCTCGGTGAATTCACGGACGGTGCTGTCCAGCTCGAAAAAGATTCGGAATTCGTGCTCGATTCAAATGCGGCATTGGGCGATGCCACGCGCGTGCGCCTGCCGCATCCCGAAATCCTGCTCGCCCTGACGCCTGGCAGCACCATCCTGATCGATGATGGGAAGGTGCGGCTCGAAGTTCTGAAAGCAACAACGACCAGCGCTATGACGCGCGTCGTGGTGGCGGGCCGCGTCTCCAACCGCAAGGGCGTCAATCTGCCGGACACGGAAATTCCCGTCTCTGCCATGACGGAGAAAGACCGGGCGGATCTTGATGCCGCATTGCACGAAGGGGTCGACTGGATTGCGGTCTCCTTCGTTCAGCGGCCCGACGACGTGGCCGAGGTGAAGAAAATCGTGCGCGGCCGGGCGTTGGTGCTCGCCAAGATTGAAAAGCCACTGGCGATCAAACGGCTCGATGAGATTCTGGAACTCTCAGACGCCCTGATGGTGGCGCGCGGTGACCTTGGTGTCGAACTGCCACTCGAAAAAGTCCCCGGTTTGCAAAAGCGTATTACGCGGGCTGCGCGCCGCCTCGGCAAGCCCGTGGTGATTGCCACACAGATGCTGGAATCGATGATCAATGCGCCGGTGCCGACCCGCGCCGAAGTCTCCGATGTCGCAACTGCCGTTTTTGATGGCGCGGATGCGGTGATGTTGTCAGCCGAAAGTGCGGCCGGGCAATATCCGCACGAAGCCGTCTCGACCATGAACCGCATTGCCGAGGAAGTGGAACGCGATCCGCTTTACCGATCCATCATCGCCAACCAGCGCGATGCGCCAGAACCAACGGGTGCCGATGCCATCGCCGTTGCCGCGCGCGATGTTGCAGAAACCCTTGATCTGAAGGCAGT
>CAIZGQ010000231.1 GCA_903932565.1 uncultured Hyphomicrobiales bacterium | reverse complement strand
TGCGCCGTCGCAACATGATCCCGCCGGACGCGATGCCGTTCAAAACGGGCCTCACCTTCACCTATGATTCCGGCGAGTTCGAAGCCGTCATGGACGGCGCGCTGGAGATGGCGGATGTGCGCGGCTTTGAAGCGCGACGCGCCGCTTCGCTCGCGCAAGGAAAACTGCGCGGGTTGGGCATCTCTTGCACAATCGAGCGCGCTGCTGCGCCCAGCACCGAGGGGGCGGAGCTGCGCTTTGATCGCTCCGGCTCCGCCATGGTGATCATGGGGTCTGTCACGCAGGGCCAGGGCCACGAGACAGTCTTCAAGCAAATCGTCTGTGATCGTTTGGGATTGAAGCCCGATGATGTCGCTTATGTACAGGGCGACACGGACCGGGTCTTCTTCGGCGAGGGCACAGGCGGCTCGCGCTCGGCGACCATTGGCGGCTCTGCGATCGCGCTGGCCACGGACCGCGTGATTGAAAAAGCCCGCGCCATCGCAGCCCATGTGTTGCAGGTGCCGGATGTGGACTTTGCGGATGGCGTCTTCACCAATCGTGACACCAATCGCAGCCTCAGCATCAAGGACATTGCGGGGCTTGCCTATGATCCGCCAAAACTGCCCAAGGGCATGGAGCCAGGTCTTGTTGCAACGGCCGTCTATGACAACCGCACCACCAACTTTCCCAATGGCTGCCATGTCTGTGAACTGGAAATCGACCCGGAGACGGGTGTGGTTTCTTTCGAGCGCTACATTGTCGTCGACGATGTCGGCACTGTACTCAATCCCCTGCTTCTCAAAGGCCAGATCCACGGCGGCATTGCGCAGGGCGTGGGTCAAATCCTTTGCGAGGACCTGACGTTTGATCCAGCCTCCGGCGAATTGCTGGCCGCTTCGTTCATGGATTACGCCATGCCGCGCGCCGATGGTTTCTGCAATTTTGAAGTCAAAAGCCATCCTGTGCCGACAAAGGGCAATCCGCTTGGCGTCAAAGGCGCGGGCGAGGCGGGATGTGTGGGTGCCATGCCAGCGGTTGCCAACGCGCTCGTGGACGCTTTGAAAATTTACGGCGTGAAGCATGTGGAGATGCCTGCCACACCGCCAAAACTCTGGCGCGTGATTCGCGACGCAAAAGCAGCCGCAACATCAGGCATCGCTGCCGCGTGAGGGAAAAGCCGAGCGTTTCTGAGCGTCTTCTCGACTGGTATGACAAGCATCGCCGCCGCTTGCCGTGGCGCGCGCTACCCGGCGTTGTGCCAGATCCTTATGCGGTCTGGCTGTCGGAAATCATGCTGCAGCAGACAACTGTGCAGGCCGTTAAGCCCTATTACGAAGGCTTTCTTGCCAAATGGCCGCGAGTGGAAGATCTCGCGGACGCGCCGGTTGATGACGTGATGCGCATGTGGGCGGGCCTTGGCTATTACTCGCGTGCGCGTAACCTACATGCCTGCGCAAAGGCTGTTGTGGCCGATCATGCCGGCCGATTTCCGGACACGGAAGCAGGCCTGCGCACCCTCCCCGGCATC
>CAIZGQ010000230.1 GCA_903932565.1 uncultured Hyphomicrobiales bacterium | reverse complement strand
GAAAAGGATTCCGACTTGAAAATAACGGCTTGATCATAGGGCGCTCGATCATGACCATCTCGCGACTGTCGCGCACCAAACATTTGCGAACAGGAGCGACCTCGATGCTGTGAAAACGGCTGACCTGGTCTGTGATGTCTTCGACGACCTGGAAGACCCGGCTGTTGGACCTGTTTGCAACAGGTTCACCGCCCACTGGAGTTTCGGACGATGAGTGATGACAAAGCACGGATGGAAACCTTGCTGGATACCGAGAACCTTGCTGAGGCATTGGGAAGCGACCGCTTCAAGCAGTTTCTTGACCATATGCCCATGGCCATTGCCGTATCCGAATTGTATCCGTCCGAAACCGTGACCTATGCCAATCTGGAATTTGAGCGGCTGACGGGCCACCAGGTCAACCAGATCATCGGCAAAAGCTGGCGTTCACTGCCGGGCCTCGCAACAAGTGTTGGCGACGACCGGCTACTGCGCGACGCTGTCAAAGATGATTCTGAATATATCGGTGAATTTACAATTGAGCGGCCCGAAGGTCCGGTCAACGTCGATGTCTGGTCGAACACAATCGAAGACGATACCGCAAAGCCGATTTATCGACTGGTCGCACTTGCCAGTCTCGAAGGCAAAAACAACGCCGCCAGCCGCGAGGTCGTCGCCTTGCAGGGTAATGACGTTCTCTTGCGCGAACTTCAGCATCGCGTGAAAAACAATCTGCAAATGATCACGGCCCTGATCCGCATGGAGGCGCGCAACGTGCCCGATGATGCAACGGGCGCGCGCTTTGATCGACTGGCCGGACGCATCAATGC
Source organism: uncultured Hyphomicrobiales bacterium (assembly GCA_903932565.1). Lineage (GTDB taxonomy): Bacteria > Pseudomonadota > Alphaproteobacteria > Rhizobiales > Beijerinckiaceae > Terripilifer. Next base: position 2,206 of record CAIZGQ010000230.1, on the reverse strand, counting down.
GCTGGCGACTTTGTATGATGCGCTGGCGCGCGAAAATTCGCATGATCAGGTCGATCTTGGCGTTTATCTGGGGCAAATTGCATCGGCTGTCATGCAGGCACATGCCGTCGCTGGCATTCGTCTCGACATGAAGCTTGATAGCTGGCCCGTCTCGGTCAATGTTGCGATGCCAGCAGGGCTTGTCGTGAATGAACTGCTCACCAATTCGTTGAAGCATGCATTCGTCGGGCGCGAAGGCGGCACCATCAAGCTTCACGGGCTGATCGATGACACCGGTTGCCACATTCTCGTTGCGGATGATGGTGTCGGCTGCCCGAAGGAGTGATCTGGCCAAGACCGGGCAAATTGAGCGCGATCATCGTTCAATCGCTGCGGCAGAACGCGTCGGCCAAAGTCGCTGTTGCCTCAACCCCAGGACGCGGCGTGAGTGTCACGATTTCGTTCGCAAAAGCGCCCGCCACAACGGACATCGAGAAGACTTAAATCATCGACTCATGAAAAGGACAGTTGTGTTTTCAAACGTTTCCATAAGATAATCTTACACACCGTCAGGATTGACACTCAAAAAGCCGGCGAACACTCTCCGCATGATTGCGGGGGCAAATTCATGATCGCGGTTGCGAGTATTGAGCAGAATGACGATGGCTTCCGTCGCGTTCACACCCTCTATTATGTGGACGCAACAAAATATTTTCTTAAAAAGATTTCAGAGCATCCATCAGAACCAGAAATTTCCTGGCACGGCTTGAGTGCGCGAGACGCTTTCGATTGGATCTCTGCAAGGCAAGGCGACGATGAGGAAGTGTGACGCTCACATGCGCCCTACTCCCCAAGCCTTATGCGCATGCAGCGAAACGTTATAATGCCCTGCAGAGAGATGCAAATATCTGAGCATCAAACAATCTGCGCGCGCATCGCAACAATCGCACTCGCCAATCGAGCCTTTTGCGTCGTCAACAAGGCCTGTGTGTGATCGGGAAGCGGATCGTCTGCAATGGCTTTGTCATACGCTTTCATGTTGCGCGTTTCACCGTCGATGAGTCCGGGAATCACACTGGCGCCCAATCCACCAAACAACGAACGGATATCCATGATCGTTTTGTGAACGACGCTCATGAAAGAGCCGTCGTCTTCAACCTTACCACCCGCAGACATCAAGGCCGCGGCAAGTTCGTCCCCATTGCGCGTATGCAGGGCAATCATGTCGGTGAACAGGTTCGTCAGCCCATGCCCTTCGGCGTCTTTCAGAGCTTCCTGATAGCCATTTCGCGCGTCAATGGCATGGGTGTGAAGACTACCAAGAGTTTCGATGATCTGTTTTTCCACGACTGTCCTCCACTCTGTAGGGTTTCAGCTTGCGCCTGCACGTAAACGGGTCCGCAAACGCAGACGCGGACCCGACACACAGCGCCTTGTTGGCGGCTCAGAACTCGTCGCGCTGCTGACCACCCAGCGCGGCAGAAACGCAAGCGACAAAAGCACCAATCAACATGGCAAGTGCTGTCATGATCGACATTTTCGCAGCGGCTTTCCGCACCGCGTCTGCAGCCTGCTGAACCTTCACCTCAGCCGCCTTCGCATCAGTGATCATTTGATCCACGCGCTTAGACGCTTCATCCGGACTTGAACCCGTCTGGTCAGAAACCAGCTTTACCAGGTAGGCCCTGTCTGGTGGCGAGATCTCGCCGGTCTTGAGGCTGTTCAGCAAGATCTGACTCGCCTGAGCCTTTGAATCCAAACCCGGGTTACCGGGACTGCTCTTGTCCGCACGGAACATCCGATCCAAAAAGTACGCGTTGGGATCGGACTGATCTTTGCTGGCGCTTATTGTCGATTGCGCAACCTGCGTCGCACCATTCGCAACAGCAGAGGCAACGCCGCTGCCAACGGCTGCAGCGCCACTTGCAAGATACGCCGCCATATTGGCAATGATCACAGCGCCAACAAGCGTTGCGGTTGCCCAGGATAGAAAGCCGTGTGCGGTGTCCCGAAAAAACACTTCGTGGGTATGTAGCCCTGTCCACTTTGTGCGCAGGCGGCCCGTGAGATAACCACCCATGCCAGATGCAATCCAATGCATGACAATGAGCCAAACAACGGTTGCAATGGAGACTGTGGTTGCTGTCGCGCCCGAACCGCGCCATGGGGACACGGACGCAAGCCCGATGCCGGATCCCAAGGTCACAAAGAGCAACGTGATGGCAAG
>CAIZGQ010000229.1 GCA_903932565.1 uncultured Hyphomicrobiales bacterium | reverse complement strand
GACATCATCGACGAGTGGAACGGTCGTTCCATGGGTGGCTGCATGTACTACGTCACCCATCCGGGCGGCCGCCATTATGATGTTTTTCCCGTCAATTCGTACGAGGCGCAGGCACGGCGTCTGGCACGCTTCGTGGATCACGGGCATACTCCTGGCGCGGTGCAGTCGCCACCTCGCGAGGAGGTGTCGGGCGAATTTCCCCTGACGCTCGATTTGAGGAGGCCCCTTGGTTGGTGAAGCGTCGAGCGCAAAGCGGACTTCCGGCGGTTTAAGGCGGCTCGAATCCTGGACAGAGGGCTACCAGCCGCTCAACGGCATCCCCGATGAGTTTGTTGGGCCCGACGGGCAGCCGCGCGCCCATTGGCTGAAGTTTCTTGGCGCGCTGGCGCGGCTTGAGCCCGAAGAAATGGCGCAGCGTTTTGCTGCTGCCGACAAGCGCATCCGCGACATGGGCATGTCGTACCGGGTCTATGGTGAGACCAATGACCGGGCCTGGCCGCTCAGTCGCATGCCATTGCTGATCTCCGATCCCGAATGGCAGACCATTTCGGCCGGCATTTGCCAGCGGGCCGAACTGCTGGAGACGATCCTCTCAGACGTCTATGGGCCGGGGCATCTGATTGCCGAAGGCGCGCTGCCCGCCGCAACAATCGCGGGCTCGCCTGAATACGTGACCGCCATGTGCGGCATGACCCCGCCGGGCGGCAATTGGTTGCGGCTCTATGCAGCCGATATCGGTCGCGGGCCGGACGGGCGCTGGTGGGTGCTTGGCGATCGCGCGCAGGCGCCATCAGGCTCCGGCTATGCGCTGGAAAACCGGCTCGTGTTGTCGCGGGCTTTTCCCACGCTCTACCGCGAAATGAATGTCGAGCGCCTTGCGCCGTTCTTCCGCGAATTCCGGGCAGGGCTGGCACGCGCGGCGTCGCGCTCGGTGCCGCGAATCTGCCTGCTGACGCCGGGACCCTACAGCCAGACTTATTTCGAACAGACCTATCTCGCGCGTTATCTCGGCCTTCTGCTTGTCGAGGGCGAAGATCTTGTGATGAGCGATGGTCAAATTCATGTCCGCACCATCGCTGGCTTGAAGCGCGCCGATGTGCTCTGGCGGCGGGTGGATACGGACTGGGTTGATCCCCTCGAACTCAACGCCGCCTCGAAGCTGGGCGTGCCTGGCATGCTGGAGGCGCTGCGCGCCGGCAATGTCGTGATGGCGAATATGCCCGGCACCGGCGTGATTGAATCGCGTGCACTGATGGGCTTCATGCCGGCCTTGTCGCAGCGCCTGCTCGGCAAGGATCTGCTGCTGCCCAACATTGCCACATGGTGGTGCGGGCAGGCGGCGGCGCGGGACTCCGTGCTGGAAGATTTTGACAAAATCGCTGTCAGCAGCGCGTTTTCTGAAACCGTGCCCGGTCATCCGGGCCAGCGAACCGTTGTGCCGCATCAACTTGATGACGCGGCACAAGCGACATTGCGGGCCGCGATCAAGCGGCGCGGCGTCGACTTCGTCGGTCAGGAAAATGTTAGCCTGTCGACAACGCCCGTTTGGGAAAATGGCAAGTTGCGGCCGCGTCCGTTTGTATTGCGCGTGTTTGCCGCGCGCACGCCAAGCGGCTGGAAGGTGATGCCCGGCGGCTTCTGTCGTGTCTCCGATCATCCTGACGCCCACGCGCTGACCATGTCGCAGGGTTTGCAATCGGCCGACGTTTGGGTGCTCGCCGAAAAGCCGGTCGAGGTCACGACACTTCTGCCGCCAAGCGAAGACGTGAAAATCGTCCGGCTGCTGGGCAATCTGCCAAGCCGTGCTGCGGATAACCTTTTTTGGCTCGGGCGCTATCTGGAGCGCGTGGAGGGGACGTTGCGGCTCGTGCGCTGCCTCAGCGCGCGCTCAATGGATGTGGATTCGGCGGCCGCCACCAGTGGCTATGGCGCGTCACAGGCCATCGGGCGGTTGCAGCGCATTCTGGCGGCCTGGGGTGCCACCGCGCCCGACATGATTGCCGGGAGCCCGGGCGAACTTGCCATCGCGGCCCTGCAGGACATCGAGCATTACGGTTCGGCCCTGTCGATTGCGCGCTCCGCGCGGCGGGCGGCCTCTGTTATTCGTGAGCGTTTGTCACAGGATGCATGGCAGTTGGTCGGACGTCTGGAAAACCGCATCGCCGAGCCGATCTTTGGAACGTCCGAGCCCGATGCGCTGGATCGCACCGAACATGCCTTGGCCACGGTCGCCGCGCTGTCGGGCCTGATCAACGAGAACGTCAACCGCGTGGCGGGCTGGAATTTTCTCGACATGGGGCGGCGCGTTGAGCGCGGCATCAACACCTGTCGCTTTGCCCGCCAATTTGCCGACAAGGATGCGACGGCCGAAAACCTCGACGTGCTGCTCGATCTGCTCGACTCGCAGATCACCTACCGTTCGCGCTACATGGCGGGTGTGGCGCTCGCCCCGGTGCGCGACATGGCGCTGCTCGATCCCTTCAACCCGCGCTCGGTTTGTTTCCAGGTGCAGCGCATCACCGAACATCTCGCCGGTCTACCGGTGTTGGTCGAGGACGGTATTCTGGAACCGCCGCGCCGCATCGCGACGCGCCTGTCCGCAGAGCTCTCCATCGAGCAGGCGGAAGATCTGGAAACGTCCAAGATCCTGGCCTTCGAGCAGCGGCTGACCAGCCTCGCTGATGCCATCGCGTCGCGTTATTTCCTGCAGTCGAGCGCGCGGACCGACCCGTTGGCAAACCCCCTGTGATCCGATGATTTATGATCTGCGGCACGTCACGACATACCGGTATGAATCACCGGTTTCCAGCACGCGCTGCACGTTGCGGCTGACGCCGCGCAACGATGGCGGGCAGGTGGTGCTGGACAGTGGGCTTGAAGTCGCGCCGCAGCCGGTCGAATTCACCCATCGCAAGGATTTCTTTGGCAATGACGTGTCGTCGCTGCTGATCGAGACGCCGCATCGCGAATTACGCGTGGCAGCACTGGCCCGCGTGCAGGTCGAGCGGCCGGAGATCCCAGCACCTGCGCTGACACCAGCCTGGGAGATCGTGGCGCGCGAGGCTTTGGGCACGCGCTCGCTTGAGCCTATGTCACCTATCCATGGCCTTTTCCCAAGCCGCTTCGTGCCGCTGTACGACCCGGCAACGAGCTATGCGCAGGATTGCTTTCCGGCCGACCGGCCGATCCTGGAAGGCGCGGCGGACCTGATGACCCGCATCAAGGCCGATTTCAAATATGACCCTGCGGCCACGGCCGTTTCGACCCCGCTGGCAGAAGCCTTCGAGCAACGTGGTGGCGTCTGTCAGGATTTTGCGCACATCATGATCGCAGGCCTGCGCGGCGTCGGGTTGCCTGCGTTTTATGTGAGTGGCTACCTGCGCACGATGCCGCCGCCGGGGCAGCCCCGACTGGAGGGGGTCGACGCCTCCCACGCCTGGGTGCGCGTCTGGTGCGGGCCGAATTTCGGCTGGATCGACCTTGATCCGACCAACGCCAT
>CAIZGQ010000228.1 GCA_903932565.1 uncultured Hyphomicrobiales bacterium | reverse complement strand
ATTGTCCCAGCCACCCCTGCGTGTCACCAACCAGCAGGATCGCTTCGCCCTCGGCTTTGAAGGCAATGGTCGCGGTTTTCGTGACGTCGCTGACGAGCCCGACGCCGCCGATCGACGGTGTGGGAAGGATGCCCCGGCCCTGCGTCTCGTTGTAAAGCGAGACATTGCCGGACACGATCGGGAAATCGAGCGCACGTGCTGCCTCGCCGATGCCCTGCAGGCAGCCGACGAACTGGCCCATATATTCGGGCTTTTCCGGATTGCCGAAGTTGAGGTTGTCGGTCAGTGCCAGGGGCTGCGCGCCCACGGCGGTGAGATTGCGCCAGGCTTCTGCCACAGCCTGGCGGCCACCCTGCACGGGATCCGCCTCGCAATAGCGCTGCGTTACGTCGGTGGTCATGGCGAGGCCTTTGGGGCCATCGCCGAGCCGGATCACGGCCGCATCGCCACCGGGCTGCTGCACGGAATTGCCCAGAATGAGATGATCATATTGCTCCCAAACCCAGCGCTTGGAGCAGAGATCCGGCGAGCCGATGAGCCGCAGCAAGGCGGCGCGGTTTGTCATCGGCGGCGTGATGGAGGTGGCCTCGATCACCGGCTTGGCGGGCGTCGGCACCCACGGGCGGTCATACAGCGGGGCCTCGTCGCCAAGTTCCATGATCGGCAGATCGGCCTTCACCTCGCCGCCATGCTTGACGACAAAGCGCAGCGTATCGGTGGTCTTGCCGATGACAGCAAAGTCCAGCCCCCACTTGCGGAAGATGGCCTCGGCTTCAGCCTCTTTCTTGGGATCGAGCACCATGAGCATGCGCTCCTGGCTCTCTGACAGCATCATCTCATAGGCGCTCATGCCAACTTCGCGGCAGGGCACGTGATCAAGATCGAGCTCGATGCCAAGGCCGCCCTTGGCCCCCATCTCCACGGCCGACGAGGTGAGACCAGCCGCACCCATGTCCTGAATGGCGACAACACAGCCCTTCGCCATGATCTCAAGGCAGGCTTCGAGCAGCAGCTTTTCCGAAAAGGGGTCACCAACCTGGACGGTCGGGCGCTTCTCCTCCGCATCTGCCTCAAACGCAGCCGACGCCATGGTGGCCCCATGGATGCCATCACGCCCGGTCTTGGAGCCCAGATAGACGATCGGGCGGCCTACGCCGGTGGCCTTGGCGTAGAAAATCGAATCGGCGCGCGCGATGCCGACCGCCATGGCGTTGACGAGGATGTTGCCGTCATAACGCGTGTGGAAGCCGACCGAGCCGCCCACTGTCGGCACGCCGAAACTGTTGCCGTAGCCGCCGATGCCAGCCACCACGCCGCTCACGAGATGGCGTGTCTTGGCGTGATCGGTTGAGCCGAACCGCAGCAGGTTGAGGCAGGCGACGGGCCGCGCGCCCATCGTGAACACATCGCGCAGGATGCCGCCAACGCCCGTTCCCGCACCCTGATAGGGCTCGATGAAGGAGGGATGGTTGTGGCTCTCCATTTTGAATACGCAGGCATCGCCATCGCCGATATCGATCACACCGGCATTTTCGCCCGGTCCCTGGATGACCCAGGGCGCCGATGTCGGCAATTTACGCAGGTGCAGACGGGAAGATTTGTAGGAACAATGCTCGTTCCACATCGCCGAAAAGATGCCCAGCTCCGTAAAACTTGGGGTGCGGCCGATCAAAGCGACGAGGCGCTCATATTCATCCGGCTTCAGGCCATGTTCGGCGGCAAGCTGCGGTGTGATCTCTGGTTCGTGACGGCGCAAAATTTCAAACCTTCTGACAGCGGACCATCGTGGCCGACCGAGCGCAAGTTCGATAACCGCAGCGCGTCTCCAAGGCAATGGAGTCCACAGGGTTCAGCGGTTTGTAGTGTAGCGCTCAAGCCACACTACGATGGAAAACACCAGCGTGGGCTCGGCCTTTGATCCACATCAATCGCAAGGGGACGAACGTGTCGCAGGTTGCGGTGATCAGCGGGGTCTCAACACCTCCCGCGATTCCTTCAACTCATTCGGGGCAGTCCTATGACACTCATTCGCAAGGCGGCACTTGCCGTCCTCCTCGGCAGCATTGCCATGCCTGCGGTCGCCGCTGATCTGCCGACCAAAAAAGCTCCCGTGCTTTCGCCGATCTATGCTGCCCCCAGCCCGTGGATGATCCGCGTGCGCGCGCTCGCCGTGCTGCCGCAGTCGTCTGCGTCGGTTTCGCTGAACGGGGTTGGTATTCCGGGCGCATCGGCAAAGGCGAACAACGCCTTCGTGCCGGAACTCGACATCACCTATTTCTTCACCAAGAACATCGCGACCGAATTGGTGCTCGGCGTCTCGCCGCATAACGTCAATGGCACGGGCGCGATTGCTGGCCTCGGCAAACTCGGCTCAACGCTCCTGCTGCCGCCGACACTGACACTGCAATATCACTTCACCGATCTTGGCGCGTTCAAGCCTTATGTCGGCGCTGGTGTGAATTACACCTTCATGCTCAACAACCGCTCCGCTGGTGTCATGACAAACTTCAAGGTGAAGGATTCTGCCGGCCTCGCCCTGCAGGCTGGCTTTGACTACATGATCGACCAGCATTGGGGCTTCAACGTCGACGTGAAGAAGCTCTGGCTGCGTCCGAACGCTTCGATGAATCTCGGCCTGAACGTCGTGACCGCCAAAGTGAAGCTGGATCCGTGGCTGATCGGCACAGGCATCACGTACCGCTTCTAATAATATGTGGGGGTCGTTCTCCCGGACGCCCCGCACAACACTGGGTCGACCTTCGGGTCGGCCCTTTTTTTGGTTTGCGGCATATGAAAAAAGGCCCCATTTCCCGGGGCCTTTTTAGGTCTCGCTCACGCAGCTTTTGTCTTTGTCGCCACAAGGCTTTGAAACATGGCCCGTCCATCCGTCCCGCCCACCAGCGGATCGATGAGATTTTCAGGATGCGGCATCAAGCCCAGAACGTTGAGCTTTTCGGAATAGAATCCAGCGATATCGTTGGTCGAACCGTTCGGGTTTGCAGCGCCACCCACATTGCCCGCCGCATCGCAATACCGGAAGGCAACGCGGCCTTCGCCTTCAATTCGCGCAATGGTCTCAGCATCAGCTTCGAAATTGCCTTCACCGTGCGCGATGGCAACCTTGATCACCTGCCCCGGCGCATAATGGCTTGAAAACCGCGTCGATGTGTTTTCGACCTTGAGATGCTGCATCTTACAGACAAACCGCAGATCGCGATTGCGCATCAGCACGCCCGGCAGAAGGCCGCTCTCGCACAGGATCTGGAAGCCATTGCAAATGCCCAGCACCAGACCGCCGCGCGCTGCATGGGCCCGCACCGCATCCATGATGTTGGCGCGCCCGGCAATCGAGCCGCAGCGCAAATAATCGCCGTAGGAAAAGCCGCCCGGCAGAACAACGAGATCGGTGCCCTTGGGCAAATCGTGGTCCGCGTGCCAGATGATTTTTGGCTTTTTGCCGGAGGCCTGCTGAAGCGCGCGCGCCACATCGCCTTCACGATTGGAGCCGGGAAACAGGATGATTGCAGCGTTCATGGCCAAACCTCAGGCAATGTCGATGCGGTAGTTTTCAACCACCATATTGGCCAGCAGTTTTTCGCAGGCGATCTTCAGTTCCGTCTCTGCTGCGGCTTTGTTGGTGGCAGACAATTCAATGTCGAACACCTTGCCCTGCCGCACGGACTCAACGCCAGCAACACCCAAAGACTTCAGAGCGCCCTCGATGGCCTTGCCCTGCGGATCGAGCACACCGGTCTTGAGGGTGACAGTCACACGGGCTTTCATCGGCAGATCCTCACGCGGCTTTCAGACTTTGAACGGTCTCGATGGCGATAGAACGTCAGGCCGCCAACGGCAAGTCTCGAAATAGGTCCCCAAACACGCCTTGCGGCAGCAAAAAGGCCCGCTCGCGCGGGCCTTGATGACGTCAGAGACGACTAAATCTGCTTACTGGACGAGCTTGGGGCCCGTGTGGCGCGGGGTATCGTCCTCGGGCTGCAGAATGCCAAGGCGGCGGGCAACCTCGGTATAGGCCTCCACCAACCCGCCCATGTCGCGACGAAACCGGTCCTTGTCGAGCTTGTCCGACGACTTGATGTCCCACAGGCGGCAGGAATCGGGGCTGATCTCATCCGCAACGACAATGCGCATCATGTCACCTTCCCAGAGGCGACCGCATTCCATCTTGAAGTCCACGAGACGGATGCCGACGCCCAGAAACAGGCCGGACAGGAAGTCGTTGACGCGAATGGCCAGAGCCATCACGTCGTCGATTTCCTGCGGGCTGGCCCAGCCAAACGCCGTGATATGCTCTTCTGAGACCATCGGGTCATTCAGCGCATCGTTCTT
>CAIZGQ010000227.1 GCA_903932565.1 uncultured Hyphomicrobiales bacterium | reverse complement strand
GCCCGACCTGCGACTCGGTCGATGTGCTGTATGAGAAGGACCCCTATTTCCTTCCCGTCAGCCTCGAAATCGGCGCCAAGGTGCTGATCGAGGGAACCGGAGCCTACACCACGACCTATTCCGCCGTGGGCTTCAACGGGTTCCCGCCCCTCAAGTCCTACGTCATCTGACAGGCCGCATGTGGTTGGGGCGGATATAAGGCCCGTCCCAACCATACCTCGTTTGGCACGCTGTCATGATGTTGCAGATTATGGTTTGGCAGGCTGTCATGGCCGTGTCTTGGAACCGCGTCGTGATGGCAGCGTGATGGTCTGCCGTGAAACGCTGGCCTTCGGAGCGCGGTGCGGGTAAAGCGCTGGTCAGGCTTTCAAGACACCCGCGCCGCTTGACGCTGCGTGCCGCACTTGGTTTGAGACCCATCAGACCAATTCATTCCTTTTGCCACGTCGCGTGGCTTTCCCACCCTTTTGAGCTTCGGAGTACCTGATGACGGACTGGCAAAAACACGGCACCATTTCTGGACCGATCGTCATGATCGGCTTTGGCTCGATCGGCCGTGGCACCCTGCCGTTGATTGAACGGCATTTCGATTTCGACCGGAGCCGGTTCGTCGTCATCGATCCCGTGGACGCAGATCGCGGCCTCCTGGACGAGCGTGGCCTTGCCTATCATCAGGAAGCAGTGACGAAAGAAAACTACCGGGATCTGCTGACCCCACTTCTGACGAAGGGCAAAGGCCAGGGGTTCTGCGTCAATCTCTCGGTCGATACATCCTCCGTCGACATCATGCGTCTGTGCCGCGAGCTTGGGGTGCTTTACATCGACACGGTGATCGAGCCGTGGACCGGGTTTTATTTCGACAAGACGCTTGGTCCTGACGTCCGCTCAAATTACGCGCTGCGCGAAACCCTGCTGGCTGAAAAGCGTCGCGTTCCGGGTGGCACGACTGCTGTCTCCTGCTGTGGTGCCAACCCCGGCATGGTGTCCTGGTTCGTCAAACAGGCCTTGCTGAACGTCGCGACGGATCTTGGCGTCAAGACCGGCGAGCCCAAGACCCGGGCCGAATGGGGCCAGTTGATGCAGGCAACCGGCGTCAAGGGCGTTCACATTGCCGAGCGCGACACGCAGCGTGCCAAGCAGCCCAAGCCCATGGGTGTGTTCGTCAACACCTGGTCTGTCGAAGGCTTCCTGTCCGAGGGCATGCAGCCAGCCGAACTTGGTTGGGGCACCCATGAAAAGTGGATGCCCGAGAATGCGGGCACCCATGCAAAGGGCTGTCAGGCCGCGATTTATTTAAACCAGCCGGGTGCCAACACCCGTGTTCGCTCCTGGTGCCCGACGCCGGGCGCGCAATACGGTTTCCTCGTCACGCACAACGAGTCAATCTCGATTGCGGACTACTTCACTGTGCGCAATGCCTCCCACGAGGCCGTCTATCGTCCGACCTGCCACTATGCCTATCACCCGGCCAATGATGCTGTGCTGTCCCTGCACGAGCTTTTTGGGCAGGCGGGGCGTATGCAGGAGACCAACAAGATCCTGACGGAATCCGAGATTGCCGACGGCATTGATGAGCTCGGCGTTCTGCTCTACGGGCATGACAACAATGCCTATTGGTATGGATCGCAATTGTCGGTGGAAGAAACACGCCGCATTGCGCCTTACCAGAATGCGACGGGTTTGCAGGTGACCTCGGCGGTTCTCGCCGGCATGGTCTGGGCGCTTGAGAATCCCAATGAGGGAATCGTCGAAGCCGACGAGATGGATTTCAAGCGCTGCCTTGACGTTCAACGCCCGTATCTTGGCCCGGTGGTCGGTGTCTACACGGACTGGACACCGCTGCAGGACCGCCCGGGCTTCTTCCCGGAGGATATCGATACAAGCGACCCCTGGCAGTTCCGCAACATTCTCGTTCGTTGAACCCAACGTCCGATCCGAGCCTTGCCCGTCACGTCAAGACGATGGGCGAGGCTTTAAGTTGATGCTTTCGACCTGGTCCATACCGCGCGACCTGGCAACGATCCGCTCCAGCGTCTGGACCGTCGTCTCGCGGTGCTCCACGGACAAACATGGGAGGCTCACGACCCGGCCTCCGGTCATATGAACACGAACGTGTTCGCGGCGGTACAGGGTCAGGATGATTTCATAGGCTGTGAAGCACGAGGTCAGAACTGCGAGAAAGCCGGTCAGGGGCGCCAACGGCCAGAGAAAAGCCGGGCGCTGGTAGGCCAGCAATGTGGCGACCCACATCGCAGCCGTGACCACAAACAGCCAGAATGGCGGTCGATATCCGGCTTCAATATTAAGGATCTGGGCGGGAACCAAACTATAGCCCCCGATGGAAATCTTGGACATTCGAACCCTATCGAAATCATAGAGCATGATTTCAAACACTAAGGTCAGAAAGTGAAGGTTTCGATAAGCCAAGCTCAAGCTTGAGACAGAACTCGCGTTTTCTGCCGTTTGGTCAACGGTACGCGGCTATGGAGACGGCATCGCGGTCTCGACCAAGCGTGCCCAGAAGCTCACGCCGGTTGGAATAATGGCGTCATTGAAGTCGTAGGCCGGATGGTGAAGACCGGCAGTGTCGCCGTTTCCCAAAAAAATCATGGCCCCCGGCCGCACCCGCAGCATGTAGGAAAAGTCCTCCCCTCCCATGCTGGGCGGCGCGACCGCATCAACTTGTTCGGCACCGACCAGCTCGCGCGCCACCTGTGCCGCAAACTCCGCTGCCACGTCATCGTTGATCGTCACGGGATAGCCGCGCGTATAGGTGATGTGGGCGGTCGCACGATGGGCATTGGCCAGCCCCTGCACGATTTCACGAAAGCGTTCTTCGGCAAACACACGCGTTTCAGGGTTCAGGGTCCGCACCGTTCCCATCAGATAGGCCGAAGGTGGAATGATGTTATGGCTTTGGCCCGCATGGAACTGCGTGACAGACACCACGCAGGACTCGAGCGGATCGATATTGCGCGCTGCAATGGTTTGCAGCGCCTGCACGATCTGGGCCCCAATCACGATGGGGTCGATTGTTTCATGCGGCTTGGCTGCGTGACCGCCCCGCCCTTCGAGCGTGATTTCGAATTTATCGCCGGCCGCCATCATCGGTCCGGGACGTAAGGCGAAATGATTCTCGGGAATGCCAGGCATGTTGTGCATGGCATAGACCTGCTGGATGCCAAATCGATCCATCAAGCCATCTTCGACCATGGCAAGACCGCCCGCGCCGCCCTCTTCGGCCGGCTGAAAGATGACGACAACGGTTCCATCGAAATGGCGGGTTTCCGTCAGATAGCGCGCGGCACCCAAAAGCATGGCGGTGTGCCCATCATGCCCGCAGGCATGCATCCGCCCGTCCGTCTTGGATCTGTGGGGCCGATCCGTCGGCGCTTCTTGGATTGGCAAGGCATCCATGTCCGCCCGCAGGCCAACGATCCTGCCGGACTTGCGGGTCGTCCCATGGATCACGCCAACCACACCGGTGCGACCAATGCCGGTCACGACACAATCGCAGCCAAACTCACGCAGGCGCTCGGCCACGAGAGCGGCAGTCCGAGGAACGTCGTAGAGAAGTTCGGGATGCGCGTGCAAATCGCGACGCCATGCGATGATCTCGTCCGAGAGATCGGCGACGCGATTGATGACCGGCATGTAGAAAACCTCACATGGACACAAGTGGGTCCATGGAGGCTGACGCTGGGTGTGAAGTCAACGGGGGCGGGGCTGTTGGGCGCGGTTCATCTTGCCGCGCCACACCCCGCCTTGAGACAGGAGCCCTCAGACAAAAGCCTTGGGATCAGGCTTTCTTTGGTCAGGCCTTCTTGGACTTGGCGCGCTCAATGGCTTCCAGCACGAGGCTGCGGGCTTTCTCGGCGTCGCCCCAGCCCGCGACCTTCACCCATTTTCCGGGCTCAAGGTCTTTGTAATGCGTGAAGAAATGTTCGATCTGGTCCAGCGTGATCTGCGGCAGATCAGTGTAATTCGTCACCTTTTCATAGCGCTTGGTCAGCTTGGTGGACGGCACCGCGATCAGCTTTTCATCGCCGCCAGCCTCGTCTTCCATGAGCAGGACGCCAACGATACGGCAACTCATAATTGCGCCGGGCACAATGGCGCGGGTGTTGGCGACGATGACATCGCACGGGTCGCCATCTTCCGACAACGTATGGGGAATGAAGCCGTAGTTTCCCGGATACCGCATCGCCGTATAGAGGAAGCGATCCACGACGAGCGCGCCGGATTCCTTATCCATCTCGTACTTGATCGGCTCGCCGCCAATCGGGACCTCGATCACGACATTGACGTCATGGGGGGGATTTTTACCAATCGAGACAGCTTCTAAACGCATGGACAGGCCTCAGGCTCCAGTTCTTCGGGAGTCTGTGTAAGTGGCTTGTCATACCGCTGCAACCGCGACTTTCTCAGGGTGTCGATTTTTGCCGTCTGTTCCGCGAAAAACACCAAGGGACCGCTGTCAGGCGTCGATGTCCTTGAAGCCAAAGGCAATGCGGTCGCGCATTTCGGAGCCGAACCGCTCCTGGGCCCGGCGCACCACCGTGCCGCCCAGGCGCTCGTAAAAGTTCACGGCGCGCACATTGTCGGCAAGCGCCCAGACAAGGAGCGTCGGATAATGGTGATCCGACAAATCGCGGCGAGCCGCCTGAAACAGCCGCCGCCCAAACCCAAGCCCTTGAAATTCCGGGGCCAGATACAACTCGAACAGCTCGCCCTGATAGGGCAAATTCGGAACGCGATTTCGGCCGTAGGTGGCGTAACCAGCAATCGATTCATCAAATTCGAGCACGACGAGTCTGGACCCGCGCTCGATAGCCTGGTGCCACCAGTCGGGGCCGCGCCGCGCAATCATGCGTTCAAGTTCACGCCCGGGAATAACGCCGCGATAAGCGTCGCGCCATGCCGCGTCATGGACGTCGGCAATCTCTTTCGCATCCTGCGAACGCGCACGCCTGACTGTGATGAGGGCTTCAACCATGACAAGGATCGTGAACCAGTCTTTTGATATCTGCAAGATGTTGTCGAAGATTTTTGTCAATCCGCATCAAAAAAAGTGACGTTTTGAAAAGGGTGGCGTTCCACTTGAGTAAGTTACAGTTAGCACCGCATAAATATTAAGCTCGATTCAGATATTTTGAGAGATCCAAACTGCTTTTGATCAAGATCATAAGGTGTATGTTCCGTAAGGTTAACCTTGACCAAGCCCGGACGGTCGACGGTCGGCACTTTATTGCTGCGACAAGCTGACCGGCGAAATCGATTACAACTTGAGCTTAACTTTAGATATGTCAGCATCAATGCCGCTTATCTGACGCAACAACATGTCGCGCGCGCCGACACCAGGCGGGTCCAAGGGAGTTTCAAAGCCGCGCCGCGATGTCGCCGGAACAAAAATTGACAAGATGATTGTGATATTTCACTGTCATCTGGTGGAAAGCGTCAGCAAGGTTCCGGGGCCAGAATGAGCGCAGTACAAGTTTCGGCGGACTTCTGGTCTGGTGGTGTATCGGAATCCAAAACCATCTCAATCAACACACTCGTTGTGGCAGGTTGGACAGGGCGCGACGCGGATGCGCTCGAAAAACACATTCGGGAACTTGAAGAACTTGGCGTCGCTCGCCCTGCAAGTGTGCCCATTTTTTACCGGAACTCCGCAGCGCGATTGACGACGTCGCCGATGATCGAAGTGACCGGTGGCGATTCGAGCGGTGAGGTCGAATTCGTCTTGCTGCAGTGCGAAGGAAAACTTTGGGTTGGCCTTGGGTCCGATCATACAGATCGCAAGGTCGAAACTTACAATGTCACGGCCTCCAAGCAGATGTGCGAGAAGCCCATTGCAGCGACGTTTTGGGCTTACGAGGACGTGTCCTCTCATTGG
>CAIZGQ010000226.1 GCA_903932565.1 uncultured Hyphomicrobiales bacterium | reverse complement strand
GGACCGCCGTAGCGGCTCAGGCAATCCTTCCAGATCGTCTGGATCCGGTCGATGTCCGCTTGGGCCCCAACCCAGACCTTAAAACCCTTGTTGACTGTCTTGATGTTCATCGGCAGCGCCGAGCGCATGTTGGTAAAACCGGAATGCATTTCGCCGCAAACGGACCGGCAATGGGTGCGCATGGCGCGATCTTTTGGAAACAATCCGCTCTTGGGGAATGTCTCATACAGGTATTCCGCGATCGCCCACGTGTCCCAGACCGTCAGACCGTCATGTTCGAGTGCAGGAACCAGAAAGGACGGTGACAACAGCAAAAGCTCGGCACGGGCGGCGACGTCATCATGCGCAATCGGCATGTCATCCACTTTGAGACCAGCGAGCCGGCACAGCAGCCATCCGCGAAGGCACCAGGACGAATAGTTTTTGCTGCTGATCGAGAGTGTTGCCATCTCAGAAATCCAACCCGGTTTAGTTAGCCAGCGCCCCGCTCGACCAGCGATGCACGTCTTGAACCATGATCTGGAGCATGAATTCAAACGAGGGGCAGTATCTGGGCTGATCCGAACCTCGGACTGAAGCACGCCTGCAATCTTGGCGTAATGACCCGAACCAGACCATTACGATGGAGATTTGAGCGTAAAGACAGGACTTTGGCCCGGGCGCTTGATCTTACCGCCCCATTAGGAGACGATATATCCAACGCGGTGCGAAAACAAACAGCAAGCTGGGCATGGGGGCAGTTGGATCAAGGTTCCGCCCCAGGGCGTCCAGGTCCCTGCACCAATCGTGTCCGGCGAGCGTGGGTCTCGCTTTGACTGCCCTGCACCCCGCATCGCAGGCAGTGCCGCACACAAGATTGGTTTGTCGAATGATGTATGACGCGTTTCAATTGGCGGCGGATTTTCTCGAGCCGATGAAGTCGGCGGCCCGTGTGGGTACAGCAGGCCTTGCGGGCCCCTGGTCCATGTTCGGGTCCACGCCGATGGGCCGAAATCTGTCAGCCGCCTATCAGGTCGCGTCCCGCACAGGCCTGACGCACAGCCGTCCCGATTTTGAAATTGACAGCGTGTTGTGTGGCAATCAGGACGTCGCCGTCATTGAAGAAGTGGCTCTTACACTTCCCTTTGGCACATTGCTGCACTTCAAAAAACCAACGTCGCTCCCCCAGCCGCGCGTTATTGTTGTGGCTCCGTTGTCGGGACATTTTGCGACGCTTCTGCGCAGCACGGTCAAAACATTGCTGGCCGACCATGACGTGTACATCACGGACTGGACCAACGCGCGCGATGTCTCGCTTGACCAAGGCGAATTCAGTTTCGATGATTATGTCGATTACCTGATCCGCTTCATGCAGCATCTGGGAGAAGGCACGCATCTGGTTGCTGTCTGCCAGCCCTGCGTGCAAACCTTGGTGGCGACAGCTATCATGGCAGAGAACGATGACCCGGCGCAGCCGCGCAGCATCACGCTCATGGCCGGCCCCATCGACACGCGCGTCAATCCCACAAAAGTGAACGATCTTGCCAAAAGCAAACCCATGTCATGGTTTGAAAAAAATCTGATCGCCAAAGTGCCGGCGCGTTTCGCGGGTGCAGGACGGCGCGTGTATCCGGGTTTTCTGCAGCTCACGGCTTTTGTCAGCATGAATCCCCAGCGCCATTTCAAAGCGCATCAGGATTTGTTTCAGGCACTCGTCGATGGTGATACGGCAAAGGCCGACACAACGAAAAAATTCTACGACGAAT
>CAIZGQ010000225.1 GCA_903932565.1 uncultured Hyphomicrobiales bacterium | reverse complement strand
GGGCTGCAATTGCGGGTCCGTTCAAGGCTATATGGATTTCTGAACTATCCAATCGCAGTATAAAAATTGAAGATCGACTCATCCTGTTCTATGAAGATTATTTTAAGACGATATTTAATGGCAGATGGTTACGGCTATTCATGCACTCATCTTTGGCCAATGGCCAAATGGCCCCTGATTACATATCTGACGTTGTTGTCCGTGTGCTCGATCTTATTGCCATTGAGGTCGCTGCCGAGCAGCACGTCGCGCTGCCGAACGACAAAGCGATCGTCCGTGAAATCTGCTGGGGTTTGCATGGCGGACTATCGCATTTCGCATTGCGCAAACATCTTTATCGCTTCCCCCAGGCAGTTGCCGAACAAAACGTTATTGCAGCGCAAATCGCGCTGTTTCTCGGCGGATTTAAAACTGCCATTGAAACGCTCGCTCCCCGCGAAATGGATTTAATCCAAAAATAGTTAAATCGTCAGTTGACGACTTAAGCCTCACCTTTTATATGGTTTATGCCCTAACCATGCTGGTTGCAGGCGACGCAAACGCATGCGCGGAGGCAATTCGAGTCGTTTTCAGGCTTGTGCGCTCTGAGACGGGGTGAACCCGGCCTGCCCCAGGCGCGGGACCGGATCTGGGACCTTGAAGCTTGGACCTCAAAGCTGCGACCACGCTCCGATCAGGGCCGGTCCGTTGAGGTTGGGAATGGAACATCAAATGCCGTTGTCCCGCATGCCAACCCTTCGTCAGCTTCGGGCATTTGCCTGCGTCGCCAAAAGCGGCAGCGTTGGTGCAGCTGCCAGTTTGCTCGGCCTGACCCAACCCGCCGTGACACAAGCCCTGACGAAGCTGGAATCCATCGTCGGCACGACCCTGTTGAGTCGAACCCCAAACGGATCGTTCCCGAACGCGGCAGGCGAAAAATTCTTGCCCTATGTGGTGCGTTGTTTTGGACTACTCAGCGAATGCCTTTATGAGCTTTTTCTGATTGAACCTGCCAAATGCAGCTACAAATCGCCGTCAATCACGCACAAGCTCACGGACACGCATTTACGCTGCCTGCTTGCGATCGTGGAGGCACCTTTATTTGAAGTTGCAGCTCGCCAGGTTGATGTCACGCCTGCCTCCCTGCAACGCTCGGCACGCGATCTCGAAAAGCTTCTCGCCCGAGAGCTGTTTAACAAGTCAGCCGATGGGCTGGAGGCAAATCTAACCGCAGTGAAATTTGCGAAGCGCGTACGCCGCGCTTTTGGGGAAATCCAATTCGGAATTGAGCAGATTAAAAATGCTCAAACAGACGTTTGCATCCGCATCGGGAAAGATTTTAGTGTCAATGGACATTTGATTGGCGAGGTGATTGCAGAATTTCTGACCGCCTATCCAATGGCAGTCATCGACCTGCAGGATGACGGGTACGAAGCCTTGCTGGCAAATCTGCATTCGGGCAAGCTCGATATTCTGATCAGCAACACCCGGCTTCCATCAGACGTCCGCGACATCGTTGAGCACGCGTGCCTGCGCGATGATTATCACATCGTTGCGCGCAGGCATCATCCCCTGACACGGTCCGGGGCAGACATCAGCTTGTCAGAACTTGCACGCTTTCCGTGGACCATCCCGCCTGCTGGGACACCGCGACTTGAAAGCCTGCAAAGCCTGTTTGCCAACTCGCAGCATCAGCCAAAAATATCAGTTGAGAGCAACTCCACGTCGTTGCAGAGGCATCTGCTGGAGAATTCCGACTGCCTTACCATCCTGTCGATGCGCGAAATTAAAACAGACTTGGCACCATTGTCTGAAATTGAATTCCTTCCCTATCGTGAATCTCTGGGGGCTGCCTTTTTAAAGTGTGTGGTTCGTGCAAATTGGGAACCGACAAAGTTACAGCAACACTTTATGGACTACTTCAGGCGGCATTGCGAAGCCGTCGCGCACTGCAATTGACCGCTACTCCGTGTTCGGCGCTTGCACGCACGGATCCTGTATTCATCAAACGTTATGAAGCCCTGGATTTTTCAACCTGCATTCGCGCCGGATAGGACAATTGGTCTTTGAAGATGCCAATCCGTCAAACCCTGGAACGCGTGGGCCGACTTCAGCAAAACACGTTCCTGAAATGGCCGCCCGACGAGCTGAAACGCAATCGGCAGGCCTGCGGAATTAAAGCCGCACGGAACACTGGCGGCCGGAAGTCCAAGATAATTGATCGCGCGCGTGCAATGGGTGATGTCCCCAATGATCCGCGCCACATCATCGGCAGCGCCCTCTGTCGTTGATGAGATTGTCGGCACCGCAAAGGAGATTGCGGGCAAAAAGGCAAGATCTGCCTGCGGCATGGCGCTTTCCAGC
>CAIZGQ010000224.1 GCA_903932565.1 uncultured Hyphomicrobiales bacterium | reverse complement strand
TCCATTTTGCAATCAACAGGCTGCGGTCGCGCGCTGTGTCCAAGGGCAGGAGCATCGGCAAGATTAATTGCAATTTTGGGTTGGACACGTCCCCAATCCTTCAAACATTTCGAATGTTGCGCGTGCTGGTCAGCGGCAAAAGATATGCGCCGTTTCGTCCCCTTTCGGCTGAAGCCTGATGTCGCTACGTATCACGCTGTGTCGGGATCACATTTTAAAGATGTCGTCTTCAACCGACCGCCAGACCAAAAGGCTCATCGATCGATGTTTAGCATAGCTGCTCTTTTGCTGACCGCTCTCTTGTTTGGCGGCATGACGCTTTACTCGTTTGGCTTTGCGCCATTGGTTTTCTCGGCGCTGCCTGCGGATGTGGCTGGCAAACTGCTGCGTCAGGCCTTCCCACATTATTACTTGTTTGTGATGATCACGGGGGCGGCAGCGGGTTTGGCCTTGTTGCCCCGTGATGGGTTGGCAAGTGGATTGATGGCAGCGGTGGCAGTCATCGCCATCGTCGCGCGCCAACTTCTGATGCCGGCCATCAACACGGCACGCGATACGCATGCCAAAAGCCGTTTCAACCAACTTCATGGGCTGTCCGTGGCGCTCAACATGGGTCAGTTGATTGCGATCATCGCCGTTCTGGTTCGACTCGCTTAAATGTAAGCTTGGAAGCCGACCAAGGCTGCGCGCTCAATTTTGTGGAACCCGCCCGCGATGAAACCCTTTGACGTGTCATGGCAGGTGTGGGCCCTTCTCTCGGCCTCCTTTGCCGCGCTCACAGCGATTTTCGCGAAGATCGGAATTGAAAACATCAACTCCGATCAGGCGACCTTCGTGCGCACCATTGTCATCCTATTGGCGCTGGGGGCGATCCTTGTCGCCACCGGCCAATGGCAGCCCCTTGGCTCCATATCCGGACGAACCTACCTCTTCCTTGTATTGTCCGGCCTGGCGACGGGCGCGTCGTGGGTCTGCTATTTTCGCGCCCTCAAACTTGGCGACGCTGCGCGCGTTGCACCGCTCGACAAGATGAGCGTCGTGCTTGTGGCCATCTTCGGTGTCGCATTTTTGGGCGAACGGTTGAGCGCTCCCAACTGGCTTGGCGTTGCCTTCGTCGCCGCGGGTGCTTTGCTGATTGCCTACAAAGGCTGAGCTGCCCTTTCATTTTCGAAGTTAAGCCGTTTTTGGTCAGCGCCGCTTGCCACCCAGCGAGGCACGATGTTTGCTGGACGTGCTTCATGCTCGGCCAGTCGGGCCTGATCTTGATTTTACGGAGCACCGGATGCCTGCCCCTGCCCTGATTCCGGCTGCGCTAGTTGCAAACGTGCTGCGCCCCGCCAATCAATCGCCGTCAAACCTTGGGCGGCCCCTGGATGTCGCCGGCCACTCGCATGTGGTTCAGCCCCAGACGATGGACTGGATCCCAACGCGATTTCCCGGCTGCGAGTACAAGACGCTGCTGTTTGACCGCGCGACAGGCCTTGTGACGTCCCTCATGCGGTTTGCGCCCGGCGCTGTGCTGCCGGACCACGAGCATGTGGAGATCGAGCAGACCTATTTGCTGGAAGGCACACTTGTCGACCTGGAAGGCCCTGCCGCGGGCATCGAAGTGGGACCGGGTGAATTCATTTGGCGCGAGGCTGGCAGTCGGCATTCGGCCATTTCGCCAAACGGCGCTGTCACGCTGGCGATGTTCCAGATTCCCAACAAATTCCACGAAAAAGATGGCCGCGTCTCCGATCTCAGCGGCGCGGATTGGGCCGAGCTGTGGGGCCCCCTGCCATAGACTTTGAACATGTGGGGCCGCGTCCCGTGCTTAAGTACTGATCCACCGTGACATCGCCCCAATCTCGTCGTAGCGTTTGTTGGCAAGTCGCGCGACATGCGGTTCGACAAGCCACAGGAGGACGACATGGCCAAAGGCCAGGTTCACGGCAACAAAGAAACAAAGAAGCCCAAGGGCGATAAGCCCAAGCACGTCTCGGCCTATAAGCAGGGCCAAGGTGCAACCGGCAACCAGACAATTGAAGTCTTCGGCAGCAAGAAGAAGTAAAAACCCCACGCTTGCGAACGCGCGTGTGCGCACTCAGAGCGTGACGTGCGTTTTAAAATGCGGGGATCAGATCCGCAGGCGACCTGATCCAATATCCGCATAGATTTGCGGCGTCAGAACGCGATACGCCCCCGCGGTCACATCGTCAAAATAGATAACATCTTTCATGACAGCAGGATCAAAACCATCCCGCTGATAAACTGTTTTCTGGACTTTAAACGTTCCGGTTGCGTTAAGCTCCCGGCAGATGCGCACAAACGCCGGGCGCGCATAAGCTGGCAAGTTTGCATGCACATGGGCCCGCACCTGAGCGGTATCGAACTCTGGCGACGTCACAAGCACAACCATGCCGACGCGACCCTCCGCACCGGGCACGGGCACGCCATAGCAGATCGCCTCCAGCACCCCTTGGCAACGGCACAAGCTGTCAGCGACCTCGGAGGTCGAAACATTCTCGCCCTTCCAGCGAAACGTTTCGCCGATCCTGTCGGCAAAATAAAAGAACCCCTGCTTGTCGAGGCGCATCAGATCGCCTGTGCGAAACCAGCTGTCGCCGGGCTCAAACACATCCCGCAGCACTTTGGCCTGCGTTGCGGCCGCGTTGGTGTAACCCTCAAAACGGGTTGCCAGATCAGACCCATCGGCATTGATCCGCCCGATGGCCTCACCGATTTCATCGGGCGCGCAGCGGATGCATCGACCCTGCGCATCACGCAAAGGCGTCTGCGTTTCAAAATCGAATTTCACAAGCGCTGCGGGCGAACGCTGGCCGATCAAGGGGGGAAACCGCCCAATGGCGCCGGGCTTTCCATCAAGATTGAAAAGCGAAAAGCTCCCCTCGGTCGAGGCATAAAATTCAATGATTCGTGGAATTGCGAAGCGCGTTTCAAACGCGCGCCAGACATCTTCGCGCAGGCCGTTGCCGCAACAAAGCCGCAGCTTATGTTGACGCTCACGCTCCGACACCGGTGCCGTCACAAGATAACGGCATAACTCACCAATATATTGGAACATGGTCGCACCCGTGGATGCCACATCATCCCAGAACCGGCGTGCCGAAAATGCGTCCCGCAAGATAACGCTGCCACCGCACACCAGCATTGTACCAATGGCCACAACGCCGCCAATCGAATGGTACATCGGCAGACAATTGTAGAGCCGATCCGTCTGCTGCGTGTTGGAAATTCCGGCGAACCATTCGCTCCACATCATCATGCGAAAATGGCTGACCCGTGCCGCCTTCGGCATGCCCGTCGTCCCAGATGTGAAAATCAGCAGCGCCATGTCAGATAATGTGACGGGTGGTACTGTCGCGGGCTCAAGTGGTCCATCGTCATAGGCATCCACGAGCCCGGCAAACAAAGAGCCGTCGATTTCAGCCAGCACACCAGACGCGTGCAAACGGCTGAGCCCATCGGAATCAGAGATGATATAATCCGGTTTCGCCACTTCAACACAATGGCGAAGACTTTCACCCTGGATCTTTGTGTTGAACAAGGCCGTTACGATCCCAAGCCGCGACAGGCCAATCCAGATCGCAACATATTCGGGACAATTGCCCATCAAAAGACCGACACAATCTTGACGTTTGAGCCCACGCGCCAAG
>CAIZGQ010000223.1 GCA_903932565.1 uncultured Hyphomicrobiales bacterium | reverse complement strand
CTTGGATCAGACGAGTTGAACGCCCGCAATCCCGCGGCCCGCGCAGCTGCCCCCGTGCTGAGCCGTACCATTGGCCTGCGCGCAGCGGCTGGCCAGCGCAAAGCAAGCCTCGTTGCAGCAAGGCTTGATCGTTCGAATTTCTCCCGCCTGATTTCGTCAGACCTTGTCAGCCGGACAAACATGCGCGAAACCTTTGCCGCGACAATTTTGCCCCTGCGGGCCGCCGCAAGACTCGACGCCATGGCCATCGGCTTTGCTGGAACAGCCCTCTTGCCGAGCGGTCTGACGTCTCAGTCCGTCCAGCCGTCTGCTGATCGCTTTGTCAGTGCGGCAGGTCAGACCTTCTCTGTGAATTGACGCCGTAGCCTGCGTTACAAAAAAAGCCCGCTGCGGAGAGTTTCCGAAGCGGGCTTTTTTGTTTCAGTCGGGCAGTCGTCAGAACCCGGACAGGGCCTTGATCTCGGCACGGAAGCTTTCAGCCAAATCCGGCCGCTCCAGTGCAAAGGCGACATTGGCCGTCAGGAAGCCAAGTTTCGAGCCGCAGTCGTAGGTTTTGCCGTCAAAGCGCACCCCATGAAATGGCTGCGACCCCGCGAGCACTTTCATGCCATCGGTCAGCTGGATTTCACCGCCAGCGCCCCGCTCACCCTTTTCCAGAATGTCGAAGATTTCCGGGCCCAAAATATAACGGCCCGAGATGATGAGGTTGGACGGCGCTGTGCCTTTGGCAGGCTTCTCGACCATGCCGTTGATTTCGAACGTGTGACCATGGTCGGCGCCCAACGACACGACACCATACTGGTGTGTCTGGTCCATCGGCACTTCTTCGACGGCGATGATGTTGCCGCCGTGGGCCTCGTAAGCCTCAATGCACTGGGCCAGGCAGCGCGATTTACGCTTGCCATTGGCCATGGTGATCATATCAGGCAGGAGCACTGCAAAGGGTTCGTCGCCGATGATATCGCGCGCGCACCAAACCGCATGGCCAAGCCCAAGCGGTGATTGCTGGCGGGTGAAGCTCGTGGCACCGGCCTTCGGCAGGTCGGCCAGCAGTGCTTCATATTCCTTCAGCTTGCCGCGCTGCCGCAATGTGTCGTCAAGCTCATAGGCGATATCAAAATGGTCTTCGATCACGCCCTTGTTGCGGCCCGTCACAAAGACAAAATGCTCGATACCCGCTTCACGAGCTTCATCCACCACGTGCTGCAAAACGGGTCGATCAACCACCGTCAGCATTTCTTTGGGGACCGACTTGGTGGCGGGAAGAAACCGGGTCCCGAGACCGGCAACCGGGAGAACAGCCTTGCGAATACGGTTTGACATGGCAATCGTGCTTTCGAACGTCTGGCAGGCACCACAAAACGGCACCTTTGGCAGACACCTGAGTGATCATCTTAACCCAAGCGCGCCAAACTCTGAATGCGGGCTTTGGCCTGAATGAAACATGAACCTGCGTGGGGGACCTTTCCCGCACGTCACCATTTGACCCAGTGACCGTGAAGATGGAGTAACTGGTCCTCCCTGAAGGAAATTTTTCATGACAGTTTTAGTGACAGGCGGCGCGGGCTACATTGGCAGCCACATGGTTTGGGATCTTCTTGACCATGGCGAAAAAGTTGTCGTCCTGGATAATTTGTCGACCGGATTTCGTTGGGCGATCCCGGACGATCTCGACTTCATTGTTGGTGATTTTGGGGATGAAGCGCTCGTCGCAAGCCTGATTTCAAAATATGAAATTGAAGCCGTCGTTCATTTTGCAGCGAAAATCGTGGTGCCGGAATCGGTCTCCGATCCGCTGGGCTATTATCTCAACAACACCGCCAAGGCGCGCAGCCTGCTGGATTGCGCCGTCAAAGGTGGGGTAAAAAAATTCATCTTCTCATCGACGGCCGCGGTCTACGGCAATCCGCAGCAGAACCCGGTGACCGAAGACGAGCCGACATTGCCGATCAATCCCTACGGCCGCTCCAAGCTGATGGTCGAATGGATGCTGCAGGACACGGCCTTTGCCACAGACCTGCGCTACGTGGTGCTGCGCTATTTCAACGTCTGTGGCGCAGACCCCAAGGGTCGCACAGGCCAATCGACCGCCAATGCCACGCATCTTTTGAAAACAGCCGTACAAACCGCACTCGGCATGCGCAAAGGCATGGAAGTCTTTGGCACGGATTATCCAACGCCCGACGGCTCCTGCCTGCGCGATTACATCCAGGTCAGCGATCTCATCGGCGCGCATCGCGACGCCTTGCGCCATCTGCGCAGCGGCGGTGACAGCATCACCTGCAATGTTGGCTACCAGCGCGGTTATTCCGTTCTGGAAATGATCGACGTGGTGAAAAAAGTGTCCGGCGTCGACTTCGCGGTCAAATTGTCCGGCCGTCGCGCGGGAGACCCCGCCGCCATCAT
>CAIZGQ010000222.1 GCA_903932565.1 uncultured Hyphomicrobiales bacterium | reverse complement strand
GCCTGGATTGGAAGAAGGTACAAGCTTCAACTCAGTTTAGCGCTGCAATCGCATCAATTTCGATCATGCACTCGGGTTGCGCCAATCGTCGGATTTCAACCGTCGTGCTCGTTGGCATCGCATGATTGTAGAATTCCATGCGAACATCGACGTGTTTGAAATATTCATCAATATCCGTGACATATGTATTGGTGCGAACAAGGCAGGTGAGATCAGCGCCCGCCGCATGCAATGCAATCTTTAGATTTTCCAGCGTCTTTCGCAATTGCGCCCGCATATCGCCTACGCCCACGACATGTCCATCGACATCGCGCGCCAGCTGCCCGGAGATGAAAACAAGCTTGCGCGGTTCGACAACCACCACGTGGGAATAGAGCACAAGCCCGTCAACACGCCGCTGGTGCAGTCCAGCAGGTTGGATGTTGATGCGATTGTCGGGCATTGCGCTCTTTCCCGCCGAGAGGACATTACTTTGGAAGATAGTCATAGGTTGCAACGGCTTCCCAAGGCGCGCCGGTTTTGATCGCCCCGGAATCCAGCATGAACTGGACCGCTTTCCCATAGGACAAGGGAGTGACTTTGCCGTCGAGTGGAAACATCGGCTTCATGGTGTCGAGCACGCGCACCAGCATCTCGTCACTGACACCACTGAAGCGCGCACGCAATTGGTCAAGCTGGTCTCGCGTCGGTGTCTTGTGGATGTAGGCAACGGCCTCCATCAATGCGCGTGTGAACGCCCGGACGGTATCAGGATTGGCCTTTGCATAATCAGGCCGGACATAAAGCAGCTCGAACAGAAAATCATTATAGGCCGGGTCCGTGCCTGATGAGTTGAACGTGAACATGATTGTCTTGCCACGTTCCACCATGAGATCCGTGCCCGGGCTTGTGTTGCACCCGACATCAATCGCGCCATTTTCGATGGCAGGCATCATCGTATTTGTGCCACCGGCACCAAGCAGCTGCACGTCCCGTTGCGGATCAAGACCAGCGCGCTTCACATAATCGACGAGCACCAGATAACTGAATGCGCCGGGGCGACTGCCGGCGGCCTTGAGGCCCTTGAGCGCTTTGAACTTTTCAAGCAGCGGCGTCTGGTTGTTGATTCCCAGACGATCCGCCACCACCTTGTTCATTACACAATCGATCGACATGCGGTTGGCAATGTTCATGATGGCGAGGAGAGGCTTCCCCTGCTCGAAACTGGTCAGGAGACGGTTTGGCGTGGAAATCGTAAACTGTACGCTTCCCGCAATCAGCGCATCAATATCTGGTCCGTCACCAGAGGTCGGGATAATTTCGACTTCAAACCCTTCTTTGGCGAAAAAGCCTTTATCTGCCGCCACAAAAAGCGGCAAGAAATTCATGCCAATCACCGGGATTGTCACGCGCAGTTTCTGTAATGGCTCTGCAAGAGAAGCCTGACACACGCAGGCCATCATCAGTGCCGCAAAAATAGACCGCTGAGCAAGTTTTTGCATCTTTATATACTCCGCATCGTGTCGCCGAGCCTACATGCCCAGTCTCTGAAATGATGATCTGTAATAAATATTTTGAAGTCAATCACGTGATCATCGACAGCTCGCGACCCATCTCCTCGCATACGTTGTAAAAACAAAATCCCCGTCCATAATGGCATCGCAGATTTGTGGAGAGATGGTTTGTTGCAGCTGTTGATGGTCGATATCTACGGGCCAGACCGATGTTGAAAATTGAAGGCCTATCCAAGCGGTTTGTCGGAGCCGACAAGACAGTGACTGCCATTGATGGGATCCATCTGGAGGTCAGCTCGGGTGAGTTTGTGACGATGGTTGGTCCGAGTGGTTGCGGAAAATCGACAATCCTCAATATTCTTTCGGGCTTGATGACACCCACCCTTGGCTCGGTGACGGTCAATGGAGTGCCGTTGAAGGGCGTGACGCGCGATATCGGCTACGTCACGCAACAGGCGAACTTGATGCCGTGGCGCACTCTGATCGATAACGTGTCGTTTCCACTGGAAGTCTCCGGTGTCAAAACAGCCGAGCGCCAAAGCCGAGCGCGCGATCTGATCAAACTTGTCGGCCTCGCTGGTTTCGAGCACGCCTATCCGGACCAATTATCGGGGGGTATGCGGCAGCGTGCGAACATCATTCGCACCATGATTTATGAGCCCAAAGTCATTTTGATGGATGAGCCCTTCGGCCCTCTGGACGCGCAGACCCGTGTTGTCCTGCAGGATTTGTTGCTGAGCTTATGGAGCCGGGCCAAGTCCACAATTTTGTTTATCACCCATGATCTTCAGGAGGCCATTGGCCTCGGGGATCGCGTTGTTCTCCTCAGTGCGCGTCCCGGTCGCATCGCCTCAATCGAGCATGTGCCGCTGCCCCGGCCGCGCGATGTCTTCAAAATTCATGACAGTCCAGACTTCCGGGCCCTGTTTGATAAACTTTGGCTTGAGCTTGAAAAGCAGGTGCGGACCGAATGACCGACATTCAAATCTCCGCTGAGTCAGGTGACGCTGCTGCACTCGCTGAATCCGCGCGATTCGCAGGGCGTCGCAGGCGCTATCAGACAACGGTGCGTCTGGCCCAAGCTCTGATCGTCTTTTTTGTGCTACTGCTTTGGCAGTTTGGAGGCGGCATTCTGTTCGACGCCTTTTATCTGGGAAGTCCCCGGGGCATCGGGCTTATTTTGCTGAACGATCTGCAAGATCCTCTGTTTTACCGCGACATTCGCGTCACGGGCACGGAGATGGCACTAGGATACGGGCTTGGCGCATCCCTTGGAATTGCATTTGGCGGCATTTTCGCGCGTTGGCGTTTTGTTGCGGATGTCTTTGATCCGTTTTTCGTGGCCTTCAACAGTATACCGCGTATCGCACTGGCGCCTTTGCTTGTGATCTGGTTTGGAATTGATACTGGGGCCAAGGTGGTTCTGGCTGCAACGCTGGTGTTTTTCGTGACCTTCTTCAGCACGCTGGCTGGCATACGAAACGTCGACAGCGCCCTGATCAATGTGGCGCGGGTCCTGGGTGTCAACGAGTGGCAATTGTTCTTCAAGGTTCAACTGCCGGCTTCGCTATCCTGGATCATCAATGGATTGCGGTTGAGCCTGCCATTCGCATTGATCGGCGTGATTGTGGGTGAATTTCTGGTTGCGTCGAGTGGCCTTGGCTATCGCCTCAACATGTACAGCACCACCTATAATACAAATGGCACCTTTGCGATGATCATCGTGATGATGGTGTTCATGATGTGTTTGAACGGCGCGGTTTCCTTCCTGGAACGGAAGGCCATTGGTAGAGCGCCAGCCGAAGATCAATCGTACCTTCACGCCTAGCGGAAGTGAAAAGGATTGCGTCATGGAAAATTCATCCCCGTTGAAAGTTGCCGTCTGGCGCTATGATCGGACACAAGCCCTTTTTGACGGCCGAATCCGCTTGCAAAACAGGGCCTGGGATTTGATTGATGCGCCACTTGAAGAGTTGTTTTCAAGGGCGTTTGAACATGCGGAATTCGACGTCGGAGCACGCGAGATTTCCTTTGCAGCGATGGCCGCCACCATCGCCATTATCGCAATTTTCCTGCCCGTGGCCTTCATGAAGGGAATCATTGGAAAATTCTTTTTCCAGTTCGGCGTCACGATCAGCGTGGCTGTTTTACTGTCCCTGCTTGAGGCGTTGACGATCACGCCAATGCGATGTTCGCAGTTCGTAACAATTGCAAAACGGACAGATTTCATCGGACGCAATTTCGAACGGGGAATGGATTGGCTCCGCGAGAAGTATGACGTGACCTTAAGG
>CAIZGQ010000221.1 GCA_903932565.1 uncultured Hyphomicrobiales bacterium | reverse complement strand
ACATCTGATGCTTTTGGATCTGGGTCGCAACGATGTGGGCCGGGTCGCCAAGATTGGCAGCGTTGAGGTGACGTCACAATTCCAGATCGAGCGCTACAGCCATGTGATGCACATCGTTTCGCAGGTCGAAGGCGATCTCGACGACACGCACGATGTGATCGACGCGCTGGCAGCGGGCTTTCCGGCAGGCACCGTGTCAGGCGCGCCAAAAGTGCGCGCGATGGAAATCATCGATGAGTTCGAGATCGACCGTCGCGGAATTTACGCTGGCTGCATTGGATATTTTGGCGCGTCCGGCGAAATGGACACGTGCATCGTGTTGCGCACGGCGGTCGTCAAGGACGGCCAGATGCACGTGCAGGCCGGGGCAGGGATTGTGTATGATTCCGACCCTGCCGCCGAGCACCGCGAATGCGTCAACAAGGGGCAGGCTTTGTTTCGCGCCGCCGAGGAAGCCTTGCGCTTTGCCCAGCGTGCGCGGCGCGGCCAGTAGCACGGTCCCGTGTTTGACGTCCTGATCCACGCCGACTGGAGCAAGGATCCGCGCAAGCGCTGGTTTGCGCGTGCAGATCGTACGCCCAGCGGCTGGCAGGCCGACGGGCCGTGGCTTGTGGGCGATTGCGCCGTGTTTCTCGACAAAGCCTTTGCGGACTCGGCTGCGGGCCAGTCCGTACTTATGGGCTTTGATTTCCCGATTGGCCTGCCCAGAGCCTATGGCGCGAAAACCGGGTTTCGTGATTTCCGGCAGGCCCTCCAGATCTTTGGCACGGCTGAATGGACGCGCGTCTTTGATGTGGCTGAACATGCCCACGAGGTTAGCCTCCAGCGGCCATTTTATCCGTTGAAGGGCACCAAAGGCGTGCGCCGCGCCGAGCTGGTGGAGGGTTTGGGGCTCGCGGATTTCAGCGAGACACTTCGGGCCTGCGATGTGGCGGCTGGCGGCGGTTCTTCCGCGTGCTCCATGTTCTGGACGCTGGGTGGCAATCAGGTCGGCAAGGCGGCGATTGCGGGCTGGCTTGAGGTGATCCGGCCGGGGCTGGCGAGCGGGGCGAGGCTCTGGCCTTTTGACGGCGCGCTGCGCGATCTGGGCACAAACCCGGGCGTCGTGCTGGCTGAGAGCTATCCGGCGCTGGCCTATGCCGCCATTGGCGCACCAATGAAGGCGAGTGAGAGCAAGCGCCGTCAGGCGGACCGGAGGAGCAAAGCCGATGTCGTGACGGCATGGGCTGCGCTGTCCGGCGTGAACCTGTCTGATCGGCTTGCGGCGCAGATCCAGCACGGCTTTGGGCCGAAGCCCGATGGCGAGGACCCGTTCGACGCGGTGATGGGCCTGTTTGCCATGATCGAGATCGCGGACGGGCGCCGACCAGAAGTATCGTATGTTGAATCAGAGATTCAAGATGCCGAATCAAGCCTTTGGGAAGGCTGGATTTTAGGCCGTTGAGACTGGTCAGGCGTGGGTGAAATATCTCCACATATGTAAAAGAAAATCCCATGACGCGTGCACATTAAGCGCAATTGCAAAAGCTATGATGAACGTGTTCGCAACTTCAATTTTAAGAATAGGTGTCTTCAAAGGAGCCATCGTTTGGAAAGAAAGTGACGTGAGAAATGCGCCGAGAAACAATCCAGACGAAACGCCATACTCAAGCAATTTGATGTGTTCAAAATTCATTCGAAATCTCGCGCAGTGAAACAATGACGTATGAAAATCATGGAACGCAATTGAATGCGTTCTAAATATACGACTGAATCATATCGCCATTGTCTGGCAGTTCAACGACACCGGTTTATTGGTCAGGAATTGAGCGTCTGGCGGGCGCAGACCAGAAGTATCGTATGTTGAATCAGAGATTCAAGATGCCGAATCAAGCCTTTGGGAAGGCTGGATTTTAGGCCGTTGACGGTGCGGGGTGGATGGCTTCGAAGCTGCAGCTTTAATTCGCATAATACATATTATGGAACCTAAGCCAGATCAGCTAGCTCAAGCCTCCAGCACCATCCCATCAAACGCCACGTCGACGTTTTCCGGCACCTGGGCTTTCAGTGTCGCGTAATCGAGCGCGCTGTGCAGGTT
>CAIZGQ010000220.1 GCA_903932565.1 uncultured Hyphomicrobiales bacterium | reverse complement strand
GCCAGTGGGCCGTTCGTTGTCATCAATGCCGCCACCATCACGCCGGAGGGCATGGAGATGGAGCTGTTTGGCGTGGAGGCGGCGGAAGGACGCCCGCGCAAGACCGGCGCGTTGGAAGAGGCCCACGGCGGAACACTCTATATTGATGAAATCGCCGACATGCCCCGCGAGACGCAGGGTCGAATCCTGCGTGTGCTGGTCGATCAGAATTTCCAGCGTGTGGGCGGGTCGACCCGCGTTCACGTGGACGTTCGCATCATCTCGTCGACCAGCCGGGATCTGGCTCTGGCGATCGAGCAGGGGACATTCCGCGAAGACCTTTTCCACCGCCTGTCGGTGGTGCCGGTGCGGGTGCCGGCCCTGGCCGAGCGGCGCGAAGATATTCCCGGACTCGTTGAGTTTTTCATGGACCTTGTGTCCCAGACAACCGGCATGGCCAAGCGGCAAGTTGCCGACGACGCCATGGCGGTGCTGCAATCGCACGACTGGCCCGGCAACATCCGGCAATTGCGCAACAATGTTGAGCGGTTGATGATTCTGGCCACGGGCGATTCTGAAACCATTGTGACCGCGGACATGCTGCCGGCCGAGATCGGGACACTCGTCCCCTCGACGCCCAACGGCTCTGGCGGCGAAAAGCTGATGAGCCTGCCGCTTCGTGAAGCGCGTGAGGTGTTTGAGCGCGAGTATCTGGTTGCGCAAATCAGCCGCTTTGGCGGTAACATCTCTCGAACCGCCGAGTTTATCGGCATGGAGCGCTCCGCGCTGCACCGCAAGCTGAAGTCTCTTTCGATTGACTAAGTATTTGCAACAAGGAAAAAATGCCGTTTCGTCTTTGCAGGCGGCGACTTTTCCTTTTAGATGACGCAAGTGGTCAGTGGGGCTTTGCGTGGCGTTTTTGAATTCCATGTACAAGCATTGTGAACGGCGGAAACAGCCGAGCATTGGCCCAAAAGGAAGAAGAGAATGGCGGCTGAACGCACACAAAACTTGCAGGACACGTTCCTCAACTATGTCCGGAAAAATAAAGTTCCGTTGACGATCTTTCTGGTCAACGGCGTGAAATTACAGGGCGTTGTCACCTGGTTTGATAATTTTTGCGTCCTTTTGCGCCGCGACGGTCACTCGCAACTCGTCTACAAGCACGCCATATCCACGATCATGCCGGGCGCGCCGATCCAGATGTTCGAGCCTGACGAGACGGCCTAAGTGACAACAGGGGCAGGATAATCTGCCACCGAGGGTTTTTTGACCGAAAGCAAAGTTCAAGATTACGGTTTCGAGCTTGAGCGCGCACGTGCCCAAGGTACGCGCGCTCTGGTCGTGGGTCCCTATCTCTCCGACCGTGCTGCGTCGCGCGCTGCGCAGCAGGGGGAGGGCCGCCCTGCTTCATTGCGGGCCTCCGACGCGCGCCTTGATGAAGCTGCCGGCCTCGCTGCTGCCATTGACCTTGATGTTGTGGGCCAAGTCTCCGTTCAACTCACGGATCTGCGGCCCGCGACCTACATGGGCAAAGGCAAGGTCGAAGAAGTTGCTGCCCGCGTGAAGGAGCAGGACGTCGATCTCGTCATGATGGACACGTCTTTATCCCCCGTGCAGCAGCGCAATCTGGAGAAGGAATTTGGCGCCAAGGTCATTGATCGGACCGGGCTCATTCTGGAAATTTTTGGCCGGCGCGCGCGGACCCGTGAGGGAACGCTGCAGGTCGAACTTGCTCATTTGAATTATCAAAAGTCGCGGCTTGTGCGCTCATGGACCCATCTTGAACGCCAGCGCGGTGGCTTTGGCTTTCTTGGCGGCCCCGGTGAGACGCAGATTGAAACTGACAGACGCCTCATTCAGGAGCGCATGACGCGCATTGAGCGCGAGCTCGAAGGCGTCAAGAAGACCCGTGGCCTGCATCGCAAAAGTCGACAGGATGTGCCCTTTCCGGTTGTCGCGCTGGTTGGCTACACCAACGCTGGCAAGTCCACCTTGTTCAACCGTCTGACCCGCTCCGAGGTCCTGGCCAAGGACATGCTGTTTGCAACCCTTGACCCGACCCTCCGGGGCGTGCGCCTGCCGCATGGGGCGAAGATCATGCTGTCCGACACAGTGGGGTTCATCTCCGATCTGCCGACGATGCTTGTGTCAGCATTCCGGGCGACCCTTGAAGAGGTGATTGAGGCGGATGTGATCCTGCATGTGCGGGACATTTCGCATGGTGACACCCTGGCCCAGAGCGCCGACGTGGAGCAGGTGCTGGGCGATCTTGGTATTGAGGCGCACGATCCCCGAATGATCGAAGTCTGGAACAAGATCGACCTGGTGGATGCGGATCATCGGGTTGGCATTGAAGCGAGCGCCACGGCACGCCCCCGAGAGGGGCGTCCGCACCTGACCTCTGCCGAGACGGGCGAAGGCTGCAACGAGCTTCTGGCTGCCATTGAAGAGCGGCTGGCCGTTGGGCGCGAACGCATCAGCCTGACGCTGCCGCCCGAAGATGGAAAGGGGCTCGCCTGGCTCTACGACCATTCGGAAATTCTTGATCGCCGGGTCAATGCAGATGGCGTCATCCATCTCGTGGCGCGGGTTCCCGCCGATCAGGTCGAGCGGCTGTTAGCTCGCTTTCCGCGCGCCCATGTCATGTCGTCAGCCCGGTCGAGCAATACGCCGCAATAAGACATGACTATTGGTTGCCCTATTAAAGCGGAATATTATTGTCGCCGCTCGATCATCTTGGCTTCGACCCAAAGCGCTTCCATCTCATCAAGGGTTGCATCTTTTAAAGACAAGCCCTTGTCTTGAAGCACTTTTTCGATGTGACCAAAGCGGCTTTCAAATTTTGCATTCGTGCCGCGCAGCGCCGTCTCAGGATCAACTTTAAGATGCCGCGCGAGGTTTGTGAGCGCAAACATCAGATCACCGATTTCCTCTGCGACAGCATCTTCATCCTGCGCATTCAGAGCCGCTTCGACCTCATCCATCTCTTCGCGGATTTTTGCCAGCACAAGGCGGGCATCGTTCCAGTCAAAGCCAACGCTCGACGCCTTGGTCTGTAATTTAACCGCCCGCGTGAGGGCCGGCATGGGGCGGGGAACATCGCTCAGGAGACCCGTTGCCTCAGTCGGCAGCCCCGCAGCCTGACGTGCTGCGACGCGTTCGGCCTTTTCCTCGGCTTTTATCCGCGCCCAAAGACCTTTGACATCGTCGGCCTCAATCGTTTCATGTGAGCCAAAGACATGCGGATGACGGCGGATCATTTTTGACGTGATGGCGGTGACGACATCGCCAAATGCAAAGTCGCCGGATTCCTTCGCGATCTGGGCATGGAAGACCACCTGGAGGAGCAGGTCGCCCAACTCGTCTTTCAGATCGATCTTGTCGCCACGCTCGATGGCGTCCACGACCTCATAGGCCTCCTCAAG
>CAIZGQ010000219.1 GCA_903932565.1 uncultured Hyphomicrobiales bacterium | reverse complement strand
GGCCTGCTGATCTGCGGCGCGGCACCGAGGCGTTGGATTGGGACGATCTCGAATTCATCCGCGATCTGTGGCGCGGATCGCTGGTCGTGAAAGGCATTCTCAGCACCGATGATGCGGCCCGCGCGCGCGGAATTGGCGTTGATGGCGTGGTTGTGTCCAACCATGGCGGGCGACAGCTTGATGGCGCGATTGCCTCGCTCCATGCGCTTCCAGCCATTGTCGCGGCTGCGGCTCCGATGGTTGTGATGCTGGACTCCGGCATTCGCCGCGGCACCGATGTGCTGAAGGCTTTGGCGCTCGGGGCTCACTTCGTCTTTGCGGGACGGCCGTTTCTTTACGGCGCGATCATCGGCGGGCAGGCGGGGGCTGAGACTGTTGCCCGAATTTTGCGCGATGAGATCGACCGCAACCAGGCGCTGCTTGGCTGTATGACGATGAGCGACATCACGCGCGACCACGTGGCATTCGCGGATCGGCCGGTTCCGAGTGTGTTCGCAAAAGAGCCCGCGAGACGGACGTTTTCGACGATTTAACAAGGCCGCAGACTCTATTCACCGTCGCCCAGCCCGAGCGGGCGAGTGGACAGGCTGCGGCCATGATCTAACCTTCTGACGGCAGCTTTCAGCTCGCCACCCAGCGGGCTGCAAAATACCCCACAACAGAGCCAACGGCTGTGATGAACGTGCCCCAGGCAAGGTCGATCGGCACCAGGATTGCAGGCCAATCCTTCAGTGTCGCCCAATTGGTGAAGTCGTAAGTCGCATAGGCGAAAAACCCAAAAAGAGCGCCAAAAATCATGGCGCTTTTCCAGGAACCATCGCGCAGACCCGGCGCGACGCCAAAGATCATGATGCCAACGAAATACAGGGCGTAAAACATCAGCGCAGCCGGGATCGAAGGCTGGGCTGCCATCAGATGGCCGATCTTCTCGCGATAGACATCCTTGGCAATGAAGCCGAGCCAGATCATGTCGAATCCGAGGAAGGCAATCGCAGTTGCCCCATAAGCAGCGACGTATTTCAGCATCTTGGTCTCCGGCTCGGGTCAAATCGTCCCATGCGTTTGGTTACGCAGGGACGACCTGTTCGGATGCCGGACACGCGCTGACGTCAGCCGCGGGCGCGTTCTTCGTAATAATCGAGCTTTTCCTGCAAGGGCGTGTCGTGCCCGCGCATCAGAAAGGCGTCTTCGCCCATGGCCTTGTGGTCCAGCGCAGCAAACACCGGCGTCGAGAAGGTGTCGCCCGCCTTCCATTCAATGGTCTTGCCATTCACGATTGTGGTGCCATGGCCTTTCACAGCGTGGAAGACGGCGCTGCAGGAGCGCAGCGGCGGACTGATCGTATGGCCCGGACGCAGCATCATCGCGGTGAAGCCGAAGGCTGGCAGCACGGACTTGCCGGTCTCGGGATTGACGAAGTCGAACTCCACCGCTTCGCTCGCCGGTGTGTAGGCGGCCGCGGCGCGCAGTGTTGCCTCGGTCTTGGTCCAGGGGTAGCGCATCATCGGGTATTTCGCGGCGCGCTCGCCCAGCTTGCGGCTGGGGACGAGGCCTGCGCTGGAATATTCGAT
>CAIZGQ010000218.1 GCA_903932565.1 uncultured Hyphomicrobiales bacterium | reverse complement strand
CGCCGACGCCGGTCGATCATCGTGCCGTTGGCAGCTGACTTTGATTTCATCGCCTCGTTGAGCATCCGCATGGCGGCAACGGGATCGCCCGCAATTGCAAGGTCCATCTGGAAGCCGCGGAACGGATAGGTCTGGAACAAGGGATCATGCGCGATGTGATCAGCTTCACATCCGGCAACAGATCGGTGAAGCGCGGCATGAACGGCACCGGCGCGTCGATGCACACAATGACGTCCGCTGCATTGAGGATGGCCGCCGTGGCAGTGCCGATCCAGCTGGGATTTGAACTCGCGATATTCGACGTCATCGAAATGGTGGAGACCGGCAGGGCCTGATCGCTCGCCCATTGGCCCAGAGCCTCGAACGCACCCGACAGACGCCCAACCCGGCCTGAGATGATGACCGGGCGCTCGGCGGCGGCGAGCATGGCGGCCGCCTGCTCGATGCCCTCCAGCGCCGGTGTCGCGGCAATGGAGCCGAGCTTGCGGGGCCTGGGCGCAGGCCCCGGATTGGCAAGCTCGTCGCCCAGCACTTCGCGCGGCAGAGTGAGATAGACAGGGCCGGTCGGCTCACTCATGGCGATATCGAGCGCACGCGCCGTGATCGTGTTCACCGGCTGGCCGGTGCGCAGCTCATAATCCCACTTCACATGCTCGCGCACGATGGCGCCCTGGTCGAAATTCTCCTGCGCCCAATGGATCGGCACGTTGCGCGATCCCGGATGCCCGGATTCTAGAATTGGCGTGCGTCCGGCCGCCAGCATGACGGGGACATTGTCGCGCGAGGCGGCCATCATGGCGCAAATCGTGTTCGCTGTGCCGACGTTCACATGCACCATCACACAGCTCGGGTCGCCCGTGACCTTGCTGTACCCCATGGCCATGGAAGCGGCGACGTTCTCGTGTGGCACGGTGATAAAATCGGGAGTTGGGCGGCCTTCGCTGCGCATCCGCACAAGGCCCTCGATGATCGGAGCGAAATCTGTTCCGCCATTGGCAAACACATATTTCACGCCGCAATCCAACAGGGTCGTCATGAATTGCTCAGCTGCGGTTTCCCCGCGCTTTGTCTCGTGCGTCATAAGCCCGTCTCCGCTGGCTCGTTTCATCCCATCGCTACCTCCGCCATCGAAACGCTGACATGTCAACCGCAACGGGGCTGCAAAACCCTGCCCCGATCTTGCCAGACGCCGCGCCGCGCGCTACGCCCCAAGCCATGACAAATCCCCCCAGTAAGCAGGCTCCCGGCGAGGGGCTGACCTACGCCCAGGCGGGCGTCGATATCGATGCCGGCAATGCGCTGGTGGAGCGGATCAAGCCCTTGGTGCGGGCAACGCGGCGACGCGGCGCGGATGCCGAGATCGGCGGCTTTGGCGGCCTGTTCGACCTGAAGGCTGCCGGGTTCAAGGACCCCATTCTCGTTGCCGCCAATGACGGTGTCGGCACCAAGGTAAAGATCGCCATCGAGAGCGGCATCCACACCGGCATCGGCATTGATCTTGTCGCCATGTGCGTCAACGATTTGATCGTGCAGGGCGCCGAGCCGCTGTTCTTTCTCGACTATTACGCCACCGGCAAGCTCGATCCCGTCACCGGCGCGCATATCGTCGAGGGCATTGCCCGCGGCTGCATTGAATCAGGCTGCGCGCTGATCGGCGGCGAGACGGCCGAAATGCCAGGCATGTATAGTGGCGACGATTACGATCTTGCTGGCTTTGCGGTTG
>CAIZGQ010000217.1 GCA_903932565.1 uncultured Hyphomicrobiales bacterium | reverse complement strand
TTTTCCGGCAGCATGGCTTGAATGCTGTCACCGGTCTGGACAAGCCAGCCTTTGGTTTTGGAATTCTGCACCCAGGTGGGCTGCGCCTTTTCGGGCACAAGCCAAGCAAAAAATACAAATGCGATCACGCACAGGAGGTAACCGCGGCCCGCCCCAAAGATAAACCCAAGCGAGCGATCCAGCGGACCAATCTTGGAATCTAGGATGATATCCGAGAGCTTCACCGTGATGATCGACACAATGATCAACGTCACGAAAAAGATCGCACCCGCAGAGGCTGCAATCGCAATTTGCTGTTTGGCAATGTGTTGCTGCGCAAAGGGTAGCAGCAGCGGGTAAAAGGTGTAGGCCGCGAAGGCCGCTGCAGCCCACGACGCGATGGCCAGAACTTCACGCGTGAATCCACGCAGCATGGAGAGCAAGGCAGATATCAGGACGACGGCGATGAGACCCAGGTCCAGGTAAGACGGCATCAGACGGCCCCATTATGCGTTTCAAGCGGCGCCGCAGCGCGCGCGACCGGATGTGTCACCCGTCTAGCTCCGCGACTTATATCCAAGGCGTCTGTGTCCGTCACCCCTCGCGGGCGTGCAACATGCCAAAAGCGCCGGGTTGCGTGTTGTTTCACACAAATCCCGGTGCAACGACTGCAATTGGATGCGACCCGGACCTTCGCGGGGCAGCGTTTAATCCCGCCAGCGGTCACGCCCTTGAGATTCGTAATGGCGCGATTCGCCATCGTCGACGGCGCGAGACGCCGGGCCTTTCGGCTTTGCGACCTGCGCGGTTGGTCGCCGTGGTGGTGCGTCGCCGCCTCCCGCACCGGCTGCCGAGGCAATTTCCGCCACAAGCGCGGCGATATGTTCGGTCGCGCGCAGGCTGATGCCCTTGGGTGCATCCGGATCGCGCGCCGAGGCGACAGGACCGATGGCACCATGAAAACCCAGTTTGGCAGCTTCCTTCAGGCGAAGGCCGGTATGC
This sequence comes from uncultured Hyphomicrobiales bacterium, assembly GCA_903932565.1. Classification (GTDB taxonomy): domain Bacteria; phylum Pseudomonadota; class Alphaproteobacteria; order Rhizobiales; family Beijerinckiaceae; genus Terripilifer. The sequence goes on along the minus strand of CAIZGQ010000217.1, from coordinate 6,453 downwards.
GCCACGGGGCGGACGGCGCCGGAGAGCCCAACTTCGCCGAAATAAACAGAATTGGAGGGCAACCGCACACCCGTCAAAGACGAGACAAGTGCTGCGGCCGCTGCAAGATCGGCCGCGGGCTCGCTGATCCGCAGGCCACCGGCAACACTGAGATAGACATCATGCTGGCCAAGCCGCACGCCGCCATGGGCCTCTAGCACGGCGAGCACCATGGAGAGGCGCGCCGGGTCCCAGCCAACAACGGCGCGGCGCGGCGTGCCGAGTGCCGTTGGCGCAACCAGCGCCTGAATTTCAACAAGCAACGGGCGCGTGCCCTCCAGGCCTGCAAACACCGCTGCTCCTGCCGCTGACGTATCGCGGCCTGCAAGAAACAGGGCAGAGGGATTTGTCACTTCCCCCAAGCCGAGGCTCGTCATTTCAAACACGCCGATTTCGTCCGTCGGCCCGAACCGGTTTTTGGACGCGCGCAAAATTCGGAAATGATGGCCGCCATCGCCTTCAAACGAGACGACTGCATCGACCATGTGCTCGACAACGCGGGGGCCAGCGACTTGCCCATCCTTGGTGACATGCCCAACGAGAATGACGGACGTGCCGCTTGTCTTGGCATAGCGAATGAGGGCCTGCGCCGAGGCGCGCACTTGCGTTACGGTGCCGGGCGACGACTCGACGCTGTCGGTCCACATGGTCTGGATGGAGTCGATGACGACAAGAGATGGCCGCCGCCCGGCACTCAGCGTGGCGATGATGTCGTCGACGCCGGTCTCGGCTGCAAGCTCCACCGGCGTGTCGGCGAGCTTCAGTCGGTCGGCTCGCAGTCGGACCTGTGCCACAGCTTCTTCGCCCGATATGTAGACAACCCGGTGACCGCTTTTGGCGAGCATGCCGCAGGCTTGAATGAGCAGTGTCGATTTGCCGATGCCCGGCTCGCCGCTGAGCAGAATGACAGAGCCCGGCACGAAGCCACCGCCGGTGACGCGATCGAGCTCACCAATTCCAGTGGCGATGCGTGGCGGCGGACGAGTTTCACCCTGCAGTCCTTCCAGGGCAAAGACGCGGCCTTTTTTGCTGGTGCGCGCGCCATTGGCAGCGATCCCGCCATCCGTCTCCTCGGTGATCGAGTTCCACTCGTGGCAGGATTCGCATTTGCCCTGCCAGCGATTGGTGACGGCACCGCAGTTCTGGCACACGAACGTCGATCGGGATTTGGCCAAGGCAAAGTCGTCCGGAACAGAGAGCAGGGCGGGGCAAACAGCGAAGCACGTCACGCCGAATCGCGCGGTTCGCACCGAGGTCTCATAAGAACATACAGGAAACAAACGCGGCGCGCGAGTGCCAAGGCGCGTTAAGCTGTGAAGACCTGCTGGGTCTCATATCCAGGTCACATTCGGTTCATCATCTTATTGACGTGTGCGTCTGGGCACTTGCTGGCAGTCAACAGGCAACGCAAGGTGCGCAACGCTTGAATCGGAGCTGCACCCATGCCGTCATATGTCACACGCCCATGCTTCTTGTTCGCTGTTTTGATGGCCAGCGTCGCGCCGCTGGGGGCCATGGCCCATGCGGAAGATGTGACCCTTGAGGGCGTGAGCGTGACCGACCACGGCACCACGGTGCTTTACAAAAAGATTGATGTGACCGGCACCAATCTCACAAAGGATGAAGTTGCAAAGCTGTTCAGTGCAGCAACGCCGCCTGCCGATCAGGCCGCCATCATTGCGAAAATGAAAGCCGCGAAAGTCTCCATTCCCGACATCCAGATTTCCGGCAAAGGCAGCCAGGTCACCATGGCGGGGTTCCAGATCACCGACATCGATGCAGGTCGCACCGGCAAGATCATGTGGACCTCGGTCGATGGCACTTTGACAAGCGAAGACGGCTTGCCCGGCACAATTCATTCGAACGCAATGCTGATGGAAGGCGCTGACTTCGGCGGCACGCTGGCGGCAGTGAAATCACGCGATATTGCCGACATGAAGATGAAAATCACCCATGTGAAATGGGATGGCTTTGATCTCACCTTCGCGGATAAGGATACGCCAAAGACCGCAATTGGTGGCAACATCTGGCATGTGAAGCTGGCGAGCCTTGAAGGTGCCGGGACTTACGATGGCGAGGTGCCGCTGAAGGGTGACGTGACAGTCTCCGGCGTGAGCGTTGAGGCACCCAAGGCCTCGCCGCAGGGCAAGAGCCTGGCGCTGTTTGGGTATGATCGCCTTGATTTCGGGATCAAGTTGTCGGGTGTCTACAACCCGGCGGCCAAGACATATGTGCTGGATAATTATTCCATCACGGAAGCCAAATCCGGCACGTTGGCCGTGAAAGCCAAGATCGGCTCGCTGGATAAATCAGCTTTCACCGGCACCAAGGAGACACGGCCGAGCGTGTTCATGAACGCCGACTTTTCATTGCTATCGTTAAAGTTTGACAATACGGGACTGTTCGAGAAGGCGTTGGCCTATTTTGCAAATGAGCAGAAAAAGCCGGTCGATGCTGTGCGCAAGCAATGGGCGATGTCTGCCACGCAATTTGCGCCGATGTTGCTGGGTGGCGATCCCTCGGGTCTGAAAATCGCAGAAGCGCTGGCGGCCTTCATCAACAACCCCAAGAGCCTGACCCTGACAGCCACTGCCAAGGGCGACCCGGTTCGATTCTCGGAACTGCAGGGATTCCAATCTGCACCGATGCAAATTCTGGAGCGCGTCCAGTTTGGGGCTGTCAACGCGCCTTGAGACGCGAGCTGTCTTGATTGCGACGCAGAACAGAGTCATGTGCTGACGCGCAGGGCAAGTTGCCGGAAGACAAGGACATGTGATGAGCAGCGCCAAGGCCGCAGGACCGGCCAAAATTTTCATCGACGGCGAAACGGGTACCACGGGTCTTGAGATCCGCGACCGTTTGAAACTGCGCGATGATGTGACGCTGATCAGCCTGCCAAACGAGAGCCGCAAAGATATTGCGGCCAAAAAAGCTATTCTGGCAGGTGTCGATCTTGCCATTCTTTGCCTGCCGGATGCCGCCGCCAAGGAAACCGCAGGCCTTGTGGCAGATCTTGGCAGCCATGGTCCCAAACTGCTTGATGCGTCCACGGCGCACAGGGTGGCGCCCGGCTGGACCTATGGCTTTCCCGAGCTTGCTGCCGGGCAGGCGGACGCGATCCGCCAGGCGCGGGCCGTCGCCAACCCGGGCTGCTATGCGACGGGTGCGATTGCTCTGCTGCGGCCGCTGGTTGATGCGGGTCTGATCCCGTCGGACCATGCCGTCACGATCAACGCGGTCTCCGGTTATTCCGGCGGCGGGAAATCCATGATCGAGGATTTCGAACAGGGCCGTGCGCCATCTTTTGAGCTTTATGCGCTGGCGCTTGAGCACAAGCACATGGGCGAGATCCAAGCCTATGCGCGGCTCACAAGGCGGGCACTGTTTGTGCCGTCCGTTGGAAACTTCCGGCAGGGCATGCTGGTGTCAATTCCGCTTCATCTGGATGATCTGCCCGGCAAACCACTCCCGGCGGATTTCAGCCGTGCTCTGCACCACCATTACGAGGGGCAGCGTTTTGTCCATGTGATGGAGGCCGAGGCAGCGGGGCGGATCGAAGCAGAATCCCTCAACGGGACCAACAATCTCGAGTTGCGGGTCTTTGCCAATGAGGAGCGTCGGCAGCTTGTGCTCGTCGCCAAGCTCGACAATCTGGGCAAGGGCGCGTCTGGGGCTGCGATCCAGAATATGGAACTGATGCTCGATCTTTGATCGATGAAGCAAATTTTGACCAAAATTCGTTGCGAATTTGTCACAAGCGTTCGCAATGCGTCTGGATTCAGGCGGGTAAAGACGGTTACAAATTCAGTGTTTCTGACTGAAACCGTTCATAAATATAGATTTTTGCCATTTTTTAAGGCGCAAACGCTGCCATTGTAGGCAGCGCTTCGTTTTGCTTAGCTCTCCTCACAAGTCTGAATCGGCGTGGATCGGTTCAAGCAAAAGGGGAGTGACGGGGCATGGCAGGTCGGGGGATCTCAGCATATAGGTCAGCAGCGCGGTTGAATTCGACATCCCGCCTGGCCATCACCCTTGCAGCAGCATCTTGCGCAGTCGCCATGAGCTCGGCCGCCCAGGCAGGTGCCTTCCTGTTGCGCGAACAAAGCACTGAAGCCACCGGGCTTTCGACAGCTGGCGCAGCGGCTGGCGGTGGCGGCCTGGGCTCCATGTTCTGGAACCCGGCGACGATCACCGACCACGCGGGCTGGCAGTCATCGTGGAGCCTCACCGGCATTTTCCCTGAGAGCAAAATCACCGCTGGGGGGGGATCATCCCTTTTGGCGTACGGGGCGAATTCGGGGAACGTGTCGCAATCTGCTGTCCTGCCAGCGAGCTATTCGACCTATCAGTTGAATGACAAGATCTGGCTGGGCCTGGCCGTCAACACGCCGTTTGGCCTCGTTACGCAGTCCAACAACATCTGGGCTGGCAGCACGCTGGGCATTACCTCGAAGATTGAATCCTACGATTTCAATCCGACGATTGCTTACAAAGTGAATGACATGTTGTCGGTCGCCGCTGGCGTTCAGGCGATGTACTTCAAGACCTATCTCCGCAAGGCGATTGATTTGCCGAACCTGTTTGGTGCGGGTAGCCCATTTGCAGACGCCAGTGTTCGCGGTGATGGATGGGGCTTTGGCTTCACGCTTGGCGCAACGCTGAAGCCGGTGGAGGGAACCGAAATCGGCATCGGGTATCGGTCTAGCGTAACTGAGAAGCAAAAGGGCAATATCAATTTCGGGCAACAGATTATTCTGCCCGGTCCCCTTCTTGTTCAGCCTCTGCCCGTCGGGTCCTATCCAGCTCAGCTGACTCTCAAACTGCCGGATGTCGTCACGCTCGGCCTCAAGCAGCGGATCACCAACGATTTGACCCTGCTGGCTGGCTTTGAGTGGGACCACTGGAACACAGTTCAGCAGCTTCCGATCACGTCGTCGGGTGGCTTTCCGCCCGCCGGAACGGTCTACGAGACGATTTCGGCACGCTTTACCAACGGCTACATTGTCTCGCTGGGTGGTGAGTACAAGTGGAACCCCAACCTGACGCTGCGCGCCGGTGTTGCCTACGAAAAGTCGCCGATCAACAATTCCAACCGCCTGACGATCCTGCCGGATTCAGACCGCGTGTGGACCTCGATCGGTGCGGGCTGGAAAGTGTCCGACAAGCTGAAACTGGATTTCAGCTATGCGCATCTGTTTGGGCGCGATGGGACGGTCAACATCACGCAGGCCAACCCGGCCCCGCTGCCGGCGACGACGTTGGTGGGTTCGAGCAGAGCCCACGTCGACCTTGTCTCAGTCGGTCTGACCTATCGTTGGGATGATCCGGCCCCGCGCCCCCGCGACACGCTGATCCGCAAGTACTGACATCGATCTGAAGACAAGCTTTCGATTGCACGGATGCGGGCTTGCATCCGTGCAATCGCGTTTCGGGGCCATCGCGCCTATATGAAGGGGCAGAGGAACTCAGCCATGCCCCAGACATTTCCAACCTATTTCGTGTCCCACGGCTCGCCGATGCTGGCGATCGAAGAAAGTCCGGCGCGGGATTTCTTCGTAAAACTCGGCCGCGACATTGTCCGCGACTACGGACGCCCCAAGGCCATCCTGATCGCCAGTGCGCATTTTGAAAGTGCTGCACCGGCCTTCACGTCCGATGCCCATCCCGAGATGATCTATGATTTCGGTGGCTTCCCGCAACCATTGTTCGAGATGCAATATCCAGCCCCTGGTGATCCTGCGCTTGCAGATCGCGCGGTGGACCTGCTCGCGCGCGAAGGGATCGCAGCCCACGAGGTTGCGCATCGCGGTTTTGATCACGGCACGTGGGTTCCGCTGAAGTTCATCTTTCCGGATGCTGACATTCCTGTCGTGCAGGTATCAGTGCTTTCAAAGCAGGGGGCGGCGGCAAATCTTGCCTTGGGCCGGGCGCTGGCACCCCTGCGCGACGAAGGCATCCTGATCATCGGGTCGGGAAGCCTGACGCACAATCTTTATGAGTTGATGCGCATCGGTCGCAAAACAATTGAGACGCCGCAATGGGTCACGGGTTTCGGCGATTGGGTGGAACAGGCAGCAATTGCAGGTGACGTTGACGCGATTTCGAATTATCGAACGCTCGCGCCCTTCGCCAAGGAAAACCACCCGTCTGACGAGCACTTCTTGCCTCTGCCGTTTGCGCTGGGTGCAGCGGGCGAGGGGGCCAAGGGCGAGCTTTTGCATTCGAGTGTTCAGTACGGCGTGCTGCGCATGGACGCTTACGCGTTTCAGTGAGGGAATGAGCTGGGCCTATAAAGACCCTCATCCGCCCCGCATCCATATCGGACCAGTCCGATATGGACTTTTTAGGAGCGAACTCCGGCTGTTGCCGGGTTCGCTGCGGTGCACCTTCTCCCAAGGGAGAAGGTTTTTCAGG
>CAIZGQ010000216.1 GCA_903932565.1 uncultured Hyphomicrobiales bacterium | reverse complement strand
CCGATGCCCTGCGCGATGCCTCCACGAACCTGTTCGTCCACAAGCAAAGGGTTGATGATGCGACCGCAGTCGTCAACGGCCCATTGGTGAAGGACCTTTATCATTCCTGTCTCGACATCAATTTCGATATAGCTTGCCTGTACGCCGTTCGACATGAAGCATAGCTTATTATTATGAGCGTGGCTCGCTGTGACCGCGAGCTGGACGTCAAAGTCGGCTGGTAAGGTGTCCTGGCGGAAATAGCCAATGCGCGCCAGATCTGCTAGCGGGATGATCATACGCCCGCTGATGCGCTCGATAACAGCGCTGTCATGCAAATCAAGCGTTTCCGGCTTCATCTGGCTGACGGTTGAGGCCAGTCTCAGAATGTTGGCTTTCAAGATATTCGCGGCCTTGAGTGCAGCCTCGCCCCCCGCCACGATGCCCCGTGACGCCCATGCGCCCCCACCATAGGGTGAAATCGTGCTGTCGCCAGCTATCATTCCGATGTGATCAACTGGAACGCCGAGTGTGTCTGATATGATTTGCGCAATCCCAGTCAGAGTGCCCTGGCCTTGATCTGTTGTGCTCGTTACGCATCGCAGCGCACCCGACGGCTCCAGCCGGATTGAACAGCCATCCTGTGTCGAGATGGGTGCCTGGGACGGTCCATAATATGGTGGTCCATAAGCGGTCTGCTCCACGAAAGTGGCAATGCCAATTCCCCTGTATATACCCTTGCTTCGCAGTTCGGACTGCTCGCGCCGGAGGTCATCATAGCCCATAAGATCAACAAGTTTGGTGAGACATTCATCGAACGATACTGTTTCGAGAAGTTGCTTCGCAGCTGTCAGGCAGGGGAGCGACTCCTTTCTGCGATAGGTGCGCCGCCTGAATTCAGCGGGGTCTATTCCCAGCGCATCCGCAGCACGGTCGGCAAGAATCTCTGTAATAATACATGCGATCGGCATTCCAACGCCGCGATAGAGACCAACCGGATTCTTATTCACGTAAACGCTACGCGTGCGGCCTCGATAATTATCGAATTCGTAAGGGGCGCCAGCCAGTGTGATCGTCATCATGCCTTCGGCAACATTGAAGCGCAGCGGCATGCCATAGGCGCCAACGGCTCCGACGTCATCGACGTCCATCCCAAGGATTTCGCCGGATTTGCTGAGCGCCATCCGTGCGCGCACAATATGATCGCGTGCGTGGGCGTCCGAGACAAAGGCCTCAAGCCGGTCGATGCTGAGCTTTATGGGGCGGCGCAAGTACATGCTTGCCGCAACCGTTGCGATCTCATCCATATAGATGTTGAGTTTCATCCCAAAGGCACCGCCAATCTCTGGCGCGATAACTCGGACTTTATGCTCGGGTATTCGCAAGTGCCTGCTGAACACACCCTGCATCTGGAATGGCGATTGATGCGCGTGCCAGACCGTTAATGATCCATCGGCACCATTGAAATCCGCGACCAATCCTCTTGTTTCAAGCGTCATCCCGGTCTGGCGGTTGAGACAGATCTCCTCCTCCACGATGATGTCGGCCTTGCTAATCGCGGAATCGGGATCGCCGCCTGTCAGAGTAAAGTCGAACGCAATATTGTCGCCCATCTGTTCGTGGACCAGCTTTTGGCCGGCAATCGCGTCGGCCTGATTGAGCACGATAGGAAGGGGCTCCCAGTCAATTGCCACGAGTTCGGCCGCATCTTCAGCAAGAGCGCGACTTTCAGCAACAATGATGACAACAGGTTGGCCTTGCCAAACAGCTATCTGTTCTGGAAGGACAGGTTGGGGTGGAGAACGGTGCCCTGGCCTGTGGAGAGCAACGCCAACAAAAGGTTCGCAGATTGGGTTGAGGTCGTGGCCGGACAGTACCGCGACCACGCCGGGCGACTGCCGCGCCGCTTCAAGATCCATTGACCTGATTATGGCGTGGGCATGGGAGCTTCGCACGAAATAGGCATGCAACATGCGCGGTAGCTTGATGTCATCGAGATAATTGCCTTTGCCGGAAAGCAGACCTTGCAGTTCCATGCGAGGGATCCGAGCACCTATGCCCGATTGCCGGTCTTTTTTCTGTATATGTGTCATCTCAAGCCGCCCCTCCCTTCGCTCGCAGAACGGATTCCACGGCATCAATGATGGCGTGATACCCTGTGCAGCGGCATATGTTTCCGGAGAGATAGTTTCTGATGTCGTCTCGTGAGACTGTTTTTCCCAACTGCAGAAGTTCATGAGCTGTCAGCAGCATCCCGGATGAGCAAAATGCGCATTGCGCGGCGTTGTGGGCAATGAAAGCCTCTCGTAATTCGTCGAGTGCACCCGACTCGGATAGCCCCTCTATCGTGTGCACTTGCTTGCCGTGTGCCTGCGCAGTAAGCGTCAAGCATGCGCGCGTGGTTCGTCCGTCAAGAAGAATCGTGCAGGCCCCGCAAACACCATGCTCGCACCCCAGATGTGTCCCGGTGAGTTCGAGGTCTACCCGAAGGAAATCGCCAAGGTGTTGGCGAACGTCTATCCGTCGGACAACTCGTCGGTCATTTATAAGGACATCAATGACAATTGACTCGAGGCCAATCTCCCGATCGTTGCCACTCATTTCGGCCTCTCAAGAGAGTTGATAACCCGCCGCGTCAGGACTTCGGCTATTTTCTGGCGCGTTTCGCCCCGCAGTCCAGGTACGTCGTTTGACGGCGCATCCTTACGCAAGGCGTCAGCAAAGTTTGCCGCATTCGAGAGCGGTATTTCCATCTGGTCGAGCGCCCTCATCATATTGACCGCCGGGCGCGCATATTCGCTGCATCCAAGATAGACGATGCGCGGATCGATGAGCTTGTGTTTGTCGATGAGCGTGCAGACAACCAGACCGGCAATTGCAAAATCGCCATGTCGTCGCGCAAGCTCGCCAAAACCTGTGATGATGCCAGAGGCCGGGATGGGCACATCAACCCGCACAATGATCTCGTCACTTTCCAGCGCTGTTTCGAGAAGACCGACAAAAAATTGTTCTGCGGGAATCACACGTTCGCCACGGGGGCTTGCTAAGATGACGGAAGCTTGTAGGGCCACCATGGCCGCTGGCCATTCAGCGGCAGGATCTGCATAGGCAAGGCTGCCGCCAATCGTGCCGCGATTGCGAACGGCTGCGTGGGCGATGTGCGAACCAACTTCGCATATGAGCGGGACGCGTTTCCCAATGACGGCGTTGCGCAGAATGTCTGCATGTCGTGTGGTCGCGCCGATACGCACGACACCGTCCACCTCTTCAATTCCCTGCAGCTCCGGTAAGTCACCAATGTCGACAATGAGCGAGGGATTAGACAGCCTCATATTCAGAGCGGCAAGCAAACTCTGTCCCCCCGCCATCGCGACTGCGTCTGGGCCAGTGTCTCGTAAAGCGTGCACCGCCTCCTTGAGCGATCCGGGACGGTAATACCGGAAGCCTCGCGCTTTCACCTGTTTCTCCAGATCAGATTTTTGGCTGGGCTCTGACCCCCCAAACCGCACCTATATGACGGTGTTCAATTTTTGAGACATTTTATACAACCGCTTCTCGTTCACAAGATCAAGCAGGATGTTGCTAGGCGGTTCAGTTTTAAGAAAAACTGATAAAGAACCGATGACCTGCATTTTGTCCCTTGCGGGCATCTTGTGCTCATGTTGTATTTTTATTGGTACAAGTTGACGTCCCCGGCGATTGCCATACACCGATAAAGAGGGCACCGCAGATGAGCCTTAGTTGGACCTGGATGAGCGTCACGGACCCTAAACGGTCGGGGCGCTAGGTGTTGTCATCGACCTCATCCATCGAACCTCTCCTCAAAGTGACCGGCCTTGCCAGTGGTTATGGCGACGTTCAGGTCTTGTGGGGGATCGATCTGGTGGTCGGGCGCGGTGAGATCGTATCAATCGTCGGCCCCAATGGTGCTGGGAAAACGACGCTGCTTCATACGATCTCCGGCATGATCCGCTCTTGGCACGGCAGTATTTTGTTTGATGGTGACGACATTACGCGCAGCACACCGGACGTGGTGGTCAAGCAAAGGCTGATACAAGTGCCTGAGGGGCGCAGGCTCTTTCCAACGCTCACAGTGAAAGACAATCTCCTGCTGGGTGCCTATTCTCGCAATGGTAGTGCTGAAGAGATGAGGCGCGACCTTGCCTTTGTCTATTCAATCTTTCCTATTCTTGCCGAACGCTCCGACCAAGTTGCAACAAGTATGTCTGGTGGCGAACAGCAAATGTGCGCGATAGGTCGCGGCATCATGGCGAGGCCCAAACTCCTGCTTATAGATGAACTCTCTCTCGGGCTTTCGCCGCGTGCGGTGGAGATGCTTGCGGAGAGCCTTATTGCCATCAATAAAGGTGGCATTGCGATCCTGCTTGTCGAGCAGGATGTTATCACGGCCTTTGAGCTCTCCCATTCGGCTTATGTGATTGAATCCGGTCGCGTTCGTATGTCGGGCCTGACCAGCGTGTTGATGGAAGATTCATCTGTGAAAGCTGCCTACATGGGCCTCTGAAGGAGACTAGTCATGAAGCCGAACTTGTTGATGATTGTTCTGATGTCCGCCGCGAGCCTTACGGGTGTTGCTCCAAGCTACGCCCAGGAAGTGCTGCGAATTGGCGCGCCGCTTGCCTTGACGGGCGCGCTCGCAGACGCGGGCGTAAAGTCGAAGCAGGGCTATGACGTCTGTATTTCTGCGGTCAACGACAAAGGCGGCGTTGACGTCAATGGCAAGAAAATGAAGCTTGAGCTCGTGGAATATGACTACCAGAGCGATACAAGCCGCGCCGTGCAAATTGTGCAACGGCTTATAAATGTTGACAGTGTGCCTTTCCTCCTGGCGCCCTATGGGTCGGGTGACACCAAGGCAACCGCCGTTGTCGCGGAGCGCAACGGTGTGCCGATGATCGCTGCGGCTGCGGCGACGCCATCCGTGTTCGACCAGAATTTCCAGAATCTTTTTGGTATCCTGTTCCCCAACAGAATGATTACGGATCAGGAAGTCGCATACTACAAACAGAGTGTTCCTGACGTTAAGAAAGTGGCCATTCTGGCGCTTAACAGCCTTTTCCCGAAAGCGATTGCCGGGGAACTTGCAGAATCTGCCAAGGTTGGCGGTCTCGAAGTCGTCTATAATAATATCTACTCGCCGGACACCACAGATTTCTCAAACGCATTGACCCAGATTAAGGGCCTCAATGCCGATTGGATCTATGCAACTGGTTATACGCAGGATTTGATCACAATCCGCCGCCAGATGAACGACCTTGGCGTCACGGCAAAGATTGTCAGTATGACGGCAGGCCCCGCCTATCCGGAATTTGCGGATAATGTGCAGGGGCTGGCGGAAAACGTCACAACAAATTCCTGGTGGCATGAAAATGCAAACTACAATGATTCGAATTACTTCGGATCCTCGCTCAAATATAATGAGATCTTTGTTCAGCGCTTTAAGCGCAATGCCACTTATCTTGAAGCTGCGGCAACGGCAGCATGCGAGACATTGGTTCTGGCAATCCAGGAAGCAAAGTCAACCTCACCCGATGCGGTCCGTAAGGTGTTGCGTGAAAAAACATTCGAAACATTCTACGGCCCCGTTCATTTCGGCAAGACTGGTCAGAACGACTTCAACGCTGCGCTGGTGATGCAGATTCAGAAGGGCAAACTTGTGGTTCTGGCGCCTGCCAATCTCAAGCAAGGCGAACTCAAGGTTGGCTTTCCAGTAGCCAAATAAGGTCGCGCCATGCTGGCCCAATATATCATCAACGGGATCCTGATTGGAGGACTCTACGCCTGTCTGGCGGTCGGTTTCTCCCTCATCTGGGGCGTGTTGAACATTGTTAACATGCTGCATGGTTCTGCAGTTGTGCTCGGTGCCTATCTCTGCATCTTTGGGGTGCAGAAATATGGGCTTCCGCTTTATGTCGTGGGGCCGATAGTCTGTGTTTTGCTATAT
>CAIZGQ010000215.1 GCA_903932565.1 uncultured Hyphomicrobiales bacterium | reverse complement strand
TCAATGAGCACTGGTGGTGTTATGGGTGCTGCAGCTTCCGGGCTTGCAGCACAGGCCAGTCGGCTGGCCACAATTTCCGACAACGTCGCCAACGCCTCGACAACAGGCTATAAAGTTTCTAACACAGAATTTTATTCGCTTGTCGAGCAGGTCTCAAATCCTGGCGCGTACCAGGCCGCGGGCGTGACCAGCAAGACGCGCTATGACATCATCAAGCAAGGCACTGTTGCCGGGACCACGTCGCCAACGGATCTCGCCATTCAGGGCAATGGTTTTTTCCTGGTCAGCGATGCGGACGGTAAAACATTCCTGACGCGATCGGGATCTTTTGTGCCTGATGCAACCGGCCGCCTCGTCAATGGCGCTGGCTATTATCTGATGGGCTGCGCACCAACATCCGCGAGTGCCGTCGGCCCGACGCAGGTCAAGATTGATTTTGGTAAATTGACCGCAGCGCCAAGCACCAAACTTGGGCTACAGGTTAATTTGCCGTCCGGCTCCGCAACAGTTGCTGCCGCCAACCTGCCATCAACAAACACAGCAACCGCAACATACTCTGCCAAGACGTCCGTGGTTGCCTATGACAATCTTGGCAAGGCCGTGAATCTCGACGTCTACATGTCGAATACAGGGGGTGCGAACTGGGAAGTTGCTGTGTACGATAAGAGCACAGCATCTGCGAGCGGCGGATTTCCCTACACGTCCGGACCACTTGCAACCAGTACGCTTGCGATGTCGTCGACGGGCTCAGTGACATCAGGCGGCTCGTTTTCTGTTCCTGTTCCCAACGGAAGTTCGATGACATTTGACATGTCGTCATCGAGCGATTTCGCAGCCCCTTTCTCAGTGCAATCGTCGTCTGTTGATGGACATGGTGCAGCTTCCGTCGATCACATTGAAGTCGGCAAGGATGGGTCTTTGTTTTCCGTCTTTACCGATGGATCAAAGATTGTGGATTACAAAATCCCCCTTGCAACTGTCACAAGCCCCGACCAATTAGCCCCGACTTTGGGAACCGCTTTTGAAACAACGATCGATTCCGGCCCGATGCTTCTTGGCTTCCCCCAGGCCGGTGGCGCGGGCTCAATTGTCGGATCAGCTCTTGAGCAGTCGAACGTCGATCTCGCGTCCGAGCTGACAAATATGATCGAGACGCAACGAGCCTACCAAGCGAATTCGAAAACCTTCCAGGCCGGTGCAGAAATGCTCGACGTCCTCGTCAATCTGAAGTGAGTAACCCTCTTTTCAGGATGATGCCATGACACTCTCGAACGCCTTTGACGCTGCACGAAGTGCGCTGAACCAGAACTCAGCGCGCTCCACCCTAATCTCCCGCAACATCGCGGGTGCGAGTAATCCCGACTACACGCGCAAAACGATTTCGATCAACAGCAATTCCTTCGGGACAGCGTCGATCGATGCAATTTCGCGCGCGGCTGATCGCGTCCTTCTGGCAACGACACTTGATTCCACATCAGCTGCGAGTGCAGCCGATGTGCGGTCCAATGCGCTGAATCAGCTTGATGTGAATGCGTCCGATCCAAACAACGCGAACGGACTTCCGTCCCTAATCACCGGGCTGCAAACAGCCATCCAAACGGCAGCTGCGGATCCAAGCAATGCCGTTTCTCTCAATGCAATCACGACGGCCGCAAGCAAGCTGGCCACAACGCTGAATAGTTCCAGCGCCAATGTTGACCAGCAACGTGCCTATGCTGATCAAACCATTGCGTCTGGCGTGGCGACAATCAACACGCTGCTGTCGCAATTTGATACCGTCAACCAGCAGATCAAGGCTGCAGCTGGCAGCAACGCCGATGTTACAGGCGCGATGGATTCACGCGACGGCATCGTCAAGCAGATCGCCCAGCAAGTTGGCGTGACGATGGTCATCCAGCCTGATGGCGGCGCGTCGCTTTATACCGACGGCGGCGCGACACTTTATGATCGCGGCGTCCGCCAGGTTACATTTACGCCGACGTCGGTTTTCGGACCAGGTAGCACCGGCCAAGCTGTCATGGTGGATGGCATCCCGATCACGGGTGCCGGCTCTCCGATGACGTCAAAGACCGGCGCGATCGCTGGACTGGCTGACTTTCGTGACAATCTGGCACCTCAATATCAATCCCAACTTGACGGCGTTGCGCGCGGTCTGATTGAGGCGTTCGCTGAGACCGACCAGAGTGCCACACCGACGTTGCCAAATGCGCCGGGACTTTTTTCGTGGAGCGGTGCACCGTCCATACCTGGGCAACCCACACAGCCAGGCATTGCTGGATCCATTAAGCTCAATCCCAGCGTCGATCCAACCCAGGCTGGCAGTTCGTTGCTGTTGCGTGATGGCGGCATTAATGGTGCCGGGTATGTGGCGAACGCGAGCAATTACGCGAGTTTCAGTGCGAATCTCCAGGGCATGCTGACTTCACTGACAGCGCCCCGCGGATTCGATGTCACGACTGGCGCTGCCGCAGGAAGTCAGAACGTGGGGGCGTTTGCGGCATCCTCATCGGGATGGCTTGCCAGTGCGCGCCAGTCAGCAACAGCGACCGCCACATATCAGGATTCGCTGAAAACACAGGCGACGACGGCGCTGTCCAATGTCACCGGCGTCAACATTGACGATGAAATGTCCCGCATGTTGGAAGTTGAAAATTCCTACCAGACCTCTGCGCGGCTTCTCACCACCATCGATAGCATGTTCACTGCTCTCTTCCAGGCGACGGTGCCGACCGCATGACAAGTCCTTACATCTCAAGCGCTTCTGCGTATTCACTGCTTCAGACAAGCGTGAAGAATATCCGCACGAATCTCAGCAAGGCCCAGGCCGAACTCAGTTCCGGGTCGCCGGCCGATTACGGGCTCGATCTTGGGTCCAAGACCAATCTCCTGGTCGGCATGCAACAGCAGCAGACAGTGCTGACGCAGATTTCGCAAAACAACGCGATTGCAACAACGCGTCTGGATGCAACCACCACAGCGCTCAATTCGCTGATGACATCTGCATCAAATTTCATGCAGCTGATGATTCAGAACAAACCCAATCAGCTCAATATCGCAGCACTTCAAAGCGCGGCCAAAGAAGGCCTGAGCGCCATGCGTGATATCATGAATACGACCGTGGCTGGATCCTCGATCTTTGGTGGCGAGAATACGCAAGCGCCTGTGATCGCGAACGATCCAAATGCGGCTGGCGGGCCAGCTGACACAGCATTTCAATCCGCTTTTGGTACGACATTCGGAATGGCAACCAATTCCGCCACTGTTGATCAAATTACATCCGGGCAAATGAGCACCTTTCTCAGCGGTAACTTCGCATCTCTGTTTGATGCGACGGGCTGGAAAGCTTCTTATTCTGCAGCGGGCGACCAGGGTATTTCAACGCAGATCACGGCGTCTCGCGTCACGACGACGTCGATTTC
>CAIZGQ010000214.1 GCA_903932565.1 uncultured Hyphomicrobiales bacterium | reverse complement strand
TCGGACGTGTTGGCTTGGGACGCGGATGCCGAACGCGAACTCAAGAAAATCCCCTTCTTTGTGAGGGGAAAGGCCCGCAACAACACTGAAAAATTTGCGCGGGAACGTGGATTGAGAAGCATCTCTGTTGGGACAATTTACGATGCAAAAGCCCACTTCGGCCGATAACGCGTCTAAGCTGAACGTCGTCATCGTCACGATGGACACACATGTGGCCAGCGCAACCGACCGCGCGCGCGCCACTTTGAAACGCCAGATTCCCGGGCTTTCTCTTCGCGTTCACGCGGCCTCAGAATTTGCCTCCGATCCCAAAGCCCTGGAACGCTGCAAGGCTGATATCGCGACCGGCGATATCATCATCGCCACCATGCTGTTTCTGGAAGACCACTTTCTGCCGTTGCTGCCCGACCTGAAGGCGCGTCGCGACACGTGTGATGCGATGATCTGCGCCATGTCGGCGGGTGAAGTGACGAAACTCACCCGCATGGGCAAGTTTGACATGAGCGCCCCGGCCAGCGGTGCCATGGCACTGTTGAAAAAGCTGCGTGGTAACAAGGGCAAGACGGCAACAGCTGGTGCGAGCCAGATGAAGATGCTGCGCCGCCTGCCAAAAATTTTGAAATTCATTCCGGGCACCGCACAGGATGTGCGCGCCTATTTTCTCTCCCTGCAATATTGGCTGGCCGGGTCCGAGGACAATATGGCGAACATGGTTCGCTTCCTCATTGACCGGTATGCCGATGGTCCGCGCGCGGCTCTGCGCGGCACACTGAAGTCATTGCCGCCAGCCGAATATCCCGAAATCGGCGTCTATCATCCGCATATGGAAGGGCGCGTGTCGGAAGACATGAGCAAACTTCCTGGCAAGCCGACTTTGGGCCAGCCGACAATCGGCCTTTTGATCCTGCGCTCCTACGTGCTTGCTGATAATTCGGGCCATTACGACGGCATGATTGCAGCCCTCGAAGCGCGCGGCCTGCGCGTTGTGCCGATCTTTGCAACTGGCCTCGACTCGCGTCCGGCCATCGAAAAGTATTTTCTGCAGGACGGCCAGACGACAATCGATGCCATGGTGTCGCTGTCGGGTTTCTCGCTTGTGGGCGGTCCCGCCTACAACGACGCGAAGGCCGCCGCTGACATTCTGGGTCGTCTCGATGTGCCTTATATTGCCGCACATCCGGTTGAGTTTCAGACACTCGACCAATGGCAGGATTCAGATCGTGGCCTGTTGCCAGTGGAATCCACCATCATGGTCGCGATTCCTGAGCTTGATGGCTGCACGGGTCCGGCTGTTTATGGCGGCCGTGTCGAAGGTGGCTCGACCTGCAAGGGCTGCGCGCGCAACTGCACCTTCCCGGCCTCCGAGAGCAATCGCGACATGCAGGTCTGCGCTGAGCGGGCCGAAATGCTGGCCGCGCGCGTCGAACGCCTGGCCCGGCTGCGCCGTTCCGAGCGGGCGGACCGCAAGGTCGGCATTGTGATTTTCAACTTCCCACCCAATGCCGGCAACACCGGCACGGCAGCCTATCTCTCGGTGTTCGAATCCCTGCACAACGTGCTGAAGGGCATGCGGCGGGGCGGCTATCAGGTGGATGTGCCTGATACGGTTGATGATCTTCGCAATGCCATCATTGAGGGCAATGCCAAGCATTTGGGCGCGCTGGCCAATGTCCACGCCCGCGTGCCCACCGACAAGCATGTGCGCCGCGAGCGTTACCTGCGCGATATCGAAGCCCAATGGGGTGCTGCGCCCGGTCGCCAGCAAAGCGATG
>CAIZGQ010000213.1 GCA_903932565.1 uncultured Hyphomicrobiales bacterium | reverse complement strand
GCTTGTGAGAAGAAACAACCCGGCTCCACCAAACAGAATGACGCCGTGGTATTTCGACAGCATGGCCAAGCCGCCGAAGACACCTGCAGCCAGCCAGAGCTGCGGGCGCGCACTGGGCACAAATAGCACCTGTGCGAGGCAGAGAGCCCCGCTGAGCAGCATGGCGTTCAAGGGGCCATCTGGCAGCACCCAGGTGGCGCTGGTGACGCCCAGAACCGGTGCGCAGCTGAAAATGAAGGAAGCGAGCACGCCAGTGCGTTCGCTGAACAGCACCGAGGCCAGCCGGAACATCTGCCATGTCGAAAACGCCGAGAGAGCGATGAACGGCAGCCGCACCGCAAGTGGTGCCGCTGTGCCAAACAGATGCGCGCCGGCCCAGGCCAGCCACCAGGCCATGGGGGGATGGTCGTAAACGCTCATGGCCAACAGGTGGCTCGTGGCCACGGTGTAGGTTTCATCAACCCCAAGGCCCGTGGCGGCCGCGAAGATCAGCTTCAGGAGGCTGGTCACCAAAATGAGCCAGAGCACGGCTGTGCGCGGCGGCAGCCCGGGGAGCGGGGGCGCGGCGGAAGGAGCAAATGTCATGGATTTCTCTTCAGCGACATGCCCGTGAGGCCGAGCTGCGGTAGACGGACAGGACACGGTCCGTTACACGGATTCACAATGTCCGAAACAACACCCCTGCCCGCACCTGAGATCACGTTGATCCTGCCGACGTTCAACGAGCGCAAGAACCTCGTTGAGATGATCAATCGAATTGCATTCGCGTTGAGCGGGGTAGCATGGGAGGTGGTTGTTGTCGACGATAACAGCCCGGATGGCACCTCGGCGCTCGCCAAGGACCTCGCCCAACATGACACGCGGATCCGCTGCATTCGGCGGGTCAATCGGCGCGGGCTGGCCGGCGCGTGCATTGAAGGCTTCCTCAGCTCGTCCGCCCCAATTGTGGGCGTGATGGATGCGGACCTTCAACATGACGAGTCGATCCTGCCAAGAATGCTGTCACTGCTGCAATCGGGTCAGGCGGACCTGGTCGTGGGCAGCCGCCACGTCAACGGAGGGTCGGCGACGGAAGGGTTTTCCGTTCTGCGCGCCGGAATGAGCCAATTGGCCACATGGCTCGCGCGACGCGTGTTCCGCCCGGATGTGGCTGACATGATGAGCGGGTTTTTCATGATGAAGCGCGCCCCACTCGAGGCCATCGCGCCCACCCTAAATCCGTCCGGCTTCAAGATTCTCGCCGACATACTGGCGTCATCCCCGCGCAGCCTTCGCGTCGCCGAGATCCCTTACGTGTTTCGCCCGCGTCTGGCGGGTGAGTCCAAGCTTGACGGCAAGGTCGCCCTCGACTTTGTTGGCTTGCTTCTCAACAAGATCACACGCGGGATCATCCCGGCCCGCTTCATCTTTTTCGCAATCGTCGGCGGTACCGGTTTGCTGGTTCACCTGGCGACGCTGTTGCTCGCATTGGACGGGTTTGACATCACGTTTGGCACGGCTGAGACGGCCGCCACACTTGTGGCAATGAGCACGAATTTCTTTGTCAATAATATGGTGACTTATCGTCAGGCGCGCTTGAAGGGATGGGCTATCCTGCCGGGGCTGCTGCTGTTTTACGTCGTCTGTTCGGTCGGTGCCGTAACTAACATTGGTGCGGCCATGTGGGTGTTTGGCGAGCTGCACAATTGGTGGCTCGCGGCTCTCGTGGGCGTCGCGATCGCCTCCGTATGGAACTATACGCTGAGCTCCTTGTTTGTATGGCGTCAGACGAGCTAATCCGGCCACGTTCTACAGTGCTGCGACATTGAGCGCGTGCGCAGAAACTTCATTGTTTCTTCAAAATCGCACGTCACGTTGCATCCATCCGCATCTGCCTGCGTAGCTGGTCTCGTCACGTTGTGCGAACGGAGGATACATGTCCATCAAATCAATTACACGTGCCAGCCTTTATGGTTTGGTTGTCGCCTCCATGGCCACGGGTCTGGTCATGGACCTTGCCACGTCGATGGCAATGGCCGCCACAAATCCCGTCACCGCATCCTATGGCGTCTGGGCGCGCGGCGATGGTGATTCCCGCGTGCGCATCGCACCCTGCGGCAAGTCCATCTGCGCCACCAACCTCTGGATCCGTGATCCGGCCAGCTCCGAAAAGGTCGGCGATGTGCTGGTGATGACGGTCAAGGAAGAGGGCGGCGCCCTGAAGGGCACAGCCTATGATCGCCAGCGCAATCTCAACCTGTCGTTTGAGATGACGGTGGCCCCAAATGCGCTCACCACACGCGGCTGCGTGCTCGGCGGCGTGATTTGCAAAAGCGTCGCATGGTCGCGGGTCAGCGGGTAATTCCGCAGCCTCAACCTTCTCCCTTGGGAGAAGGTGGCACGCGGAGCGTGACGGATGAGGGTTCTGAGCGCTTTATAAAACACCCTCACCCGGCG
>CAIZGQ010000212.1 GCA_903932565.1 uncultured Hyphomicrobiales bacterium | reverse complement strand
AGGACTCGTGGTTCATCGGCTTTTACCGATCCCGAAGCGCGAGAAAGGCAATTCTCCAGCTTCCGTTTTCGCGCACAAAACATGGGCCTGTGGGCGCGATTTCATCAAGACCCAGATCTTCGGCATAGCCAAGCCGACCGTCGGGCAAGCGCACCGCAGTCCAGCCGGGCAGGGCAGCTGTTGCTGATTGATCATCCATCAGGGGCACGAGATCATTGGCGCGCAATGTGCCGAGGACCGGGGCCTCGAGCCGCGGCTCGGCGTAAACCGGCGTATCGCCGCTGGCGACCCGCAGATTGTCATCATCCTCGCCAGCCACTGCCAACACTTTCTTGGCCGCGGCGCGATCGAAGCTCGGCCAAGCGGGGATGCAGGCCACCCCGCGCACATCGGGATGGCTGCCCATGCTGTCGGCCTCCAGCAGCCCGGCAAGCTGGCCGATCACCAACATTTCGACCGGCGGGGGTTCGGCCTTGGGCTTGGCAGGCGCGGGGGCAGCCTGCGGTGCGGCGGCAGAGGCGCCCGGTGTTGGCGGCGACGCGGGCGTTGGTGTGCCTTGGGCGACTGGCGGTGGAGCTGGGGCGGCGGCATCCGGGGCTGCCGCAGGTTTGCCCGGTGTGGCGGCGGCGTCGGACTCGTCGCCATCATCCATATCCATGTCGCCACTGATATCGTCGGGCGAGATGATGCTGCTGAGTCCATTGCGCAGCCGCTCCGCCGCCGTCGCCCCAGATGATGCGCGGGTTTTCGGCTGGCCCGGCGCGCAGGGCTCCAGCGGCCCGCCGTTGCAGTTGATGACGCTGAACGTGCTCGACAGCGCCTGATCGATCCAGTTGATATCACTGTCGGCGACGGCCTTGCGAAACCGCGTCACAAACGTCTGAAGGCTTGTGTCCTGTTCGGCCGAACGGTCCGTTTTGATGGGCACCCTGGGATAGGGCCTGTCCGCCCCCAGAGCAGGGCACGACACCAGACCCATCAGGGCTGCAAACCCGATAGCACGGGAGGAAACGAGAGGGGCCATGGTCAGGTCGCGGTCCAATGGGGTTTGCGCTTATCGAGAAAGGCTGAGATGCCCTCCCTGGCGTCTGCTTGCAGCAAATTTTCCACCATCACGGCGCTCATGGCTTTGTAGGCTTCGTCCAATGGGAGACCGCTTTGTTTGGCGAAGGCGGCCTTGCCGGTGGTGACGGCACCAGGTGACACCAGGGCGATGCGCCGGGCAAGATCAAGTGCTGCCGCGAGAGCCGTGCCCGCCGGCACAACGCGATTGACCAGCCCAAATCGATAGGCCTCCGAGGCTGGAACCGCCTCGCCCAGCAACAGCATTTCCAACGCGTGATGGCGGGAGACGGCCCGCGACAGCGCCACCATGGGCGTGGCGCAAAACAGCCCGATCTGGACGCCCGGCGTACAGAAGCGCGCGTGGTCTCCGGCAACAGCCAAATCGCAGCTTGCCACAATCTGGCAGCCTGCCGCCGTGGCGATGCCCTCGACCGCGGCGATGACGGGTTTCGGCGAATTCGCAATCATCTGCATGAGATCAGCGCAGAGGCCAAAGGTCATTTCGAAAAACGCGCGGCCATTGTCGGAATCCGCACGATGCGAAGACAGTTCTTTGAGATCGTGCCCGGCGCAGAAGGCGGGACCTTGGGCGCTCAAAACAATCGCACGCGTGGCGGTGTCGGTGATCGCGGTCGTGAGAGAGGCGCTGAGCGCGTCGAGCATGGCAAGTGAGAGCGCGTTGCGGCGCTCCGGCTCTGCCATCTCGATGGTCGCGACGTGATTGACCTTCGCGACCAGCAGGCGCGCGCCGTCGGCACCATGAGGCGCGGCGCGCGATCTCAGTTCTGCTGTGCTTGATGCCATGTCGCGTCACTCCCAACCGCATTGTCGGTCAAGCGTCGTAATCGTCAAGCGATCCCATAAGCCTAGGTCACGCAAAACATTAAATGCTGCAGCCTGGCTGATCATCTATCAGAATGGTCATGCTCAGAACCATCAGGCCGGACCGCGCCGCCAAGGAGTATTTCGCATGACGCTTCCCCCGAACCCGCCCGCGTCGGCAAAGCCGGTTGTCATGGATGTGGCAACCCTGCAATCGTTTTTGAGCAATTATCTGCCAGAAAGCGATCTCAGCCATTTTGTTCTGGAATCGGTCGGGCCGATGTCCGCGCGCCTGCGGATGCCGTT
>CAIZGQ010000211.1 GCA_903932565.1 uncultured Hyphomicrobiales bacterium | reverse complement strand
CAGGACAAAAGCTTGTTGCAGCTCTTTCGGACGGACGCACAATGTCAGATATGACACGCACCATCATCGTGGCAGTCGTCATCACGATCATCGTGCTAGGCGTCGGCGGGCTCATGACGTCGGTCGGGCCATGGTATCGCGCGTTGAAAAAGCCCACATGGAACCCGCCCGATTGGTTGTTTGGCCCGGCCTGGACACTCATTCTGGGTCTAGCCGCTTGGGCTGGTGTGCTGGCGTGGACTGCTGCGGCGGACAGCGGCTCTGAGATTCGCGTGCTGGTGCTCTATGGCATCAACATCACGTTCCACATGCTATGGAGCCCGCTGTTCTTCAACTTCCGCCGGCCGGATTGGGCGCTGATGGAAGTGCAATTTCTGTGGCTGTCGATTCTGGCGCTGATGATCGGGCTTGCCCCCCTTTCATCGCTGGCGAGCTGCCTGCTGCTGCCGTATCTGTTGTGGGTCAGCTTTGCGGCCTTCCTCAACCTCGTGATCGTGCGGATGAACCCGCCGTTCGGGCGAGCGGGCTCCGCCGATTCCGCCTGAACCGTGACAATGCGCCCTTCAATGATGGGCCATCCAGATATCTAGAACCGCGCAGCGCTTCTCCTCGCGCACCACACGCAGGGCCTCCGCCAGTGCGGCATCGAGATCCGCCGGTGCCACCACCTGACGGCCCCACGCGCCACCGGCCGCCGCCGCAATGCCCACATAATCGGACGGCGGCTCGAACGATGTGTCGAGGTCATTGGCGCGCGAGGCATAGCCCTTGGGATGCACGGCGAGTGCTGACAATTTTGGCGACCGCCAGCCGCGATTGTTGATGACGATCTGCAGGAAGGGTGTCTCGTAGCGCCGCGCCATCCAATGCACGGAGGAGGGCACCGAGAACATGAAACTGCCGTCGCCGCAGATCGCGATGACCGTCGAATCCGGGCTTGCGAGCTTGGCGCCAATCACAGCACCCCCATTGTAGCCAAGTGCGCCGCCACCGCTGGTCATCATCGCGCCGGGGCGATCCAGCATCAGATGATCACTGACGATGCCGTAGTTCGAGATCGCCTCACTGACAAAGATGGTGGAGGCGTCCGCCGCGGCGCGAATGCGGGCCACCATGAATTCGGGCGTGATCTCGCCCATTTCGGGGAATTTTTCGGCGCTCGCCAGCGCTTGCAAGCGCGCTGTGTGATGCGCGGTGCAAGCCTCGACGCGCGTTGTCAACACGCTCGCGTCAACCGGATTCGCCCTGGCCCATTGTGCAAGTTGGCCCAAGGCTGTGGCAGGATCGGCGCGATGGGTCGATGTGGTGTTGATGTGCCAGAGCGGCATCTGCTGCTTCAGCGGATCTACATCGATGTGGAAGATTTTCGCCGTGGTGGCAGGCCGCGACACCAGCGGAATCCACGGCACATCGCTGTCGATGACGAGAATGACGTCCGCCTCCGCGAGAATCTCATTTTGCACTGGCTGGTTCCACTGCGAGCCGACATAAAGCGGATGGCTGCGCGGAAAATTCACCGCGTTGGGGATCGATTCAAGCACGCCGATGCCAAGGCTTT
>CAIZGQ010000210.1 GCA_903932565.1 uncultured Hyphomicrobiales bacterium | reverse complement strand
TGAAGCCCGCTGGAAAAGGTCCACCACCGGAAGTCGCAGCCCACGTCACGCGCCGACTCAAGGCCGTTTACGACGACGTTCTGAATCAGCCCATTCCAGATCGATTTCTTGACTTGCTCAGCAAGCTCGACTCGGAGGAGTCGAAGTAGGTGTCCGCACTCAATGCGAGCCCCAAACTTAAATCCGACCTGGTGAACTCGATTCCCAGTTTGCGCGCGTTCGCCGTGTCCCTTTGTGGCAACCCGGACCGCGCCGATGACCTGGTGCAGGAGACGTTGGTCAAGGCGTGGAGCAACCTTCACTCCTTCATTGAGGGAACGAACCTCGCCGCATGGCTTTTTACAATTCTGCGCAACATCTATTATTCGGAATATCGCAAGCGTCGGCGCGAGGTTCCCGATCCTGACGGGATCCACGCAGCCAAACTCGCCAGCGCGCCGTCACAAAGCGGACATATGGATTTTCTCGACGTGCAGGCTGCCTTGCAAACGCTGCCGACAGATCAGCGTGAAGCGCTCATCCTCGTTGGTGCGTCCGGCCTCTCCTATGAAGAAGCAGCCGAGATTTGCGGCTGCGCAGTGGGCACCATGAAAAGCCGTGTCAATCGTGCGCGAAACCGCCTTGTCGAACTTCTCAATATCGGATCTGGCGACGATTTCCGCTCCGATGACAAAACGCAGATCGATGTCTCCGGTGGTCAGCGGATGGCGCGCGCAGGCAACGACTGACGCCATGCCGCCCCGATTCTGACACGAGCTGCCTGTTAAGGTCGCTGATCAGATACGGGACGACACATGACTTCATCTGCAGAAACCTCATCTGCTGCCGCGTTCGAGACCCGACAGGAACGCGATTCTTTCGGGGAGATCGCGGTTCGCGATGATCGATATTGGGGCGCGCAAACCGAGCGCTCGCGCCAGAATTTCCGCATTGGCGGACACCTCATGCCGCTGCCAATTGTACACGCCCTGGCGCGCGTGAAATCCATTGCCGCAGAGGTCAATCGGGATTTGGGCGTGCTCGACGCAGCCCGCTCCGATGCCATCGTCAAAGCTGCTGATGAGGTCATCAGCGGACATTGGGATGGGCATTTCCCGCTCGTGGTGTGGCAGACCGGGTCGGGCACACAAACCAATATGAACGTCAACGAAGTGATCGCCAATCGCGCCAGCGAGCTGATGGGCGGCATGCGGGGACAGAAATCGCCGGTCCATCCCAACGATCATGTGAATCTTGGACAATCCTCCAATGATTCCTTTCCCACCGCGATGCACGTGGCAACAGCGATTGAGATCCATGCCACGCTGAGCCCAGCGCTGGAGGCCCTCTCAAAATCGCTTTACGCAAAAGCCCTGGCGTTCAGGGATATTGTGAAAATTGGCCGCACACATATGCAGGACGCGACACCTGTGACGCTGGGCCAAGAATTTTCAGGCTATGCCGCACAAGTGCATCTGGCGGCGGATCGCATTCGCCGTTCGCTCGCCGATATCATGCCGCTGGCGCAAGGCGGCACGGCCGTTGGCACAGGCCTCAACACGAAGGTGGGCTTCGCGGAAGCGTTTGCAGCCCGCATGGCAAAGGCGACCGGTCTGCCGTTCACGACCGCGCCGAACAAGTTCGAGGCGCTGGCCTCCCATGACGCACTGGTGTTCGTGCATGGCGGACTTGTCGCTGCCGCGACGGCGCTTTTCAAGATTGCGAACGATCTGCGCTTGCTTGGCAGTGGTCCGCGCGCGGGCTTTGGAGAGTTAAATCTTCCGGAGAATGAGCCGGGGTCTTCCATCATGCCAGGCAAGGTCAACCCGACACAGGCAGAAGCCATGACCATGGTCTGCACCCGCGTCATCGGCAATGGCACGACGGTTGCCATGGCGGGTTCGCAAGGCCATCTTGAACTGAACGTTTACAAGCCCGTGATTGGATTGTGCCTCCTGGAATCGATCCAACTTCTCGCCGAGGCCTCCGACAGCTTTCGTCTGCATTGCGTTGATGGAATTGAAGCGAACCCGACGCGGATCGCGGATCTTGTTGGGCGCTCGTTGATGCTGGTGACCGCACTCACGCCTAAAATTGGCTACGACAAGGCAGCAGCGATTGCAAAATCAGCTCACCAACAGGGCACAACTTTGCGCGAGGAGGCCATGGCGTCCGGGGCGATCAGCGCCGAGGATTTCGATGCCATCGTCCGGCCCGAGCTGATGCTGGGACCGGACTTGTGAGGTTTGCACCCGTGTGGCGCACGCGGGCAATCGGTTAGCGATAATAAAACTCGCCACGCGGGACAGAGCGCGGCATGGGGCGAGGACGATATCGCGGCCGGTTGGCCTGACAACTGTTGCCATAGTAACCCGCATGGAAACCAGGCGGACAGGCGAACCTTGCCCAACACCGTTGGCCATAGGGGCCAAGGTGATAGCCGGGCGGACATCCCGGCGCCCAGCCCACCCGTTCAATGCCGGTTTCAATCATTTGGGACTGAACCGGCATGGCGAAAGCTGTCGCAGTGCCCC
>CAIZGQ010000209.1 GCA_903932565.1 uncultured Hyphomicrobiales bacterium | reverse complement strand
TTTTCCGGCGGGATGCGTCAACGCCTTCAAATCAGCCGAAACCTTGTGACAAAACCACGGCTTGTTTTTATGGACGAGCCCACCGGTGGACTTGATGTGTCCGTGCAGGCACGATTGCTCGACCAGATCCGCACGCTGGCGCGGGAGTTTTCACTGTCCGTCTTGATTGTCACACATGATCTGGCCGTGGCGCGCATCTTATCAGATCGCATCATCGTCATGCAGAACGGTCGCATCATAGAAACAGGTCTGACAGATCAGGTTTTGGATGATCCCATGCAGCCCTACACACAATTGCTCGTCTCCTCGATCCTGCAGGCCTGACACATGATCCGCGTCGAGGGCATATCAAAGACGTTCGTGATGCACCTCCATGGCGGACAACCCCTGCAAGTGTTGTGCAACGTCAGTCTGTCACTTTCTGCCGGCGAGTGCGTTGCGCTGAGTGGTCCGTCCGGCGCTGGAAAATCGACGCTGCTCAAGATGATTTTTGGGAACTACCGTTGTGACTCCGGCCGGATCCTTGTGCAGCAGGACGAGGAGACCATCGACATGGCGCGCGCCACGCCGCGCCGGGTGATGAACTTGCGTCGAACACACCTGGGTTATGTCAGCCAATTTCTGCGGGTCATTCCGCGGGTCGGTGCGCTGGATCTTGTGATGGAAGCCGCACTTGAATCCGGCGTTGCGCGCGATGACGCCAAAGTCCGTGCGCAACATCTGCTGGAGCGTTTGAATATTCCCACGCGCCTGTGGAATCTGGCGCCTGCCACGTTTTCGGGCGGTGAACAGCAGCGCATCAACATCGCCCGGCAATTTGTGACGGACCGTCGTATTCTTTTGCTAGATGAACCCACAGCCTCCCTCGACGCTGGTAATGTTAGCGTTGTTGAAGACCTGATCCGCGAAAAGAAACAGATAGGCACAGCACTGCTTGCAATTCTCCATGACGTGGAGGTTCGCAACCGGGTCGCTGACAGATTATGCCCCATCCATGCGATCGCCTGAGCGAGACAAAGATGACTGATCAAGACGAGTACGTTCTTTCAAATGCGCGCCTTGTTCTGGAGAACGAGGTCGTTGACGGGTGGCTTGCTGTCAGCAACGGCGTGATTTCAGACATGGGACACGGGCATTTCGCGGGTGCTGCGATTGACCTGCACGGTGATTATGTGTTGCCGGGTCTCGTTGAATTGCATACGGATCATCTTGAAGCCCACGCC
The DNA here is from genome assembly GCA_903932565.1 of uncultured Hyphomicrobiales bacterium. GTDB lineage: Bacteria > Pseudomonadota > Alphaproteobacteria > Rhizobiales > Beijerinckiaceae > Terripilifer. The sequence goes on along the minus strand of CAIZGQ010000209.1, from coordinate 830 downwards.
ATGCCCCGCCCCAAAGTGCATTGGGACACGCGGGCGGCCGTGCTGGGATATGATGCGCAAATCATTGCATCTGGAATCACAACGGTCTTTGATTCATTGCGTGCAGGTGAACTCACCAACAGCGATAGCGTTTCACGTGTCTTGCACCAACTCGCGGAAGCCATTTCAAGCCTCGGTGCGCACGGAATGCTGCGCGCTCATCATATGACACATCTGCGTTGTGAAGTTGCGACCGCCAATGTTGTGGAAGATGTAAAAGCTTTCACATCCCTGCTGCCCATCAATCTCATCTCCTTGATGGACCACACGCCTGGTCAAAGGCAGTTCCGTGACATGGACAAGATGCGTACATACTATCAACGCCATGGGCTACATAGTGAATCCGACTTCAACCAATTCGTAAAAGAACGCCTCGTTCTGCACGACTTATACGCGTCGAAAAACCGGCGCGCGTTGGTCGAACTCGCGCAACAACATGGCGTGGCGCTAGCCAGCCACGATGATGCAACCGTCGAGCAGGTGAACGAGGCCATTGAAGACAAGGTTTCCATTGCTGAATTTCCCACAACACTGGAGGCGGCCCGCGCCTCACACAGCGCGAGCATAAAGGTGATGATGGGAGCGCCAAATCTGGTGCGCGGCGGCTCGCACTCCGGCAATATTGCGGCCGAGGATCTTGCACGAGACGGCACGCTGGATATTTTCTCGTCCGACTACGTGCCTTCCAGCTTGTTGATGGCAGCCTTTGATCTGCCAAGGCGGGTGCCGGAAATTTCGCTGTCAAAGGCCGTTGCGATGGTTAGCGTCAATCCGGCACGCGCCGCTGGCCT
>CAIZGQ010000208.1 GCA_903932565.1 uncultured Hyphomicrobiales bacterium | reverse complement strand
GGTTTGCAAGAGATCAACACGCTGCTGCAGGTGCGCGCGCCGTACGCCATCTGCAGCGCGCCTGGCAGGGCAACGCCCTCACCCGCCCCCCCCCCCCCCCACACACACGCACACAACCCAGGAATTGGCGCGCGACGACGAGGTGCAGGCCGATCTGCAGACGCGCCCCGTGCGCCTCGCCATCTCGCTGTGGCAAGGGGCCAGCCCCGACAGCGCCCGCGCGGAGGACGTGGAGGCGGCCAAGAGCGACCCCGGCGTGAACCGACTGTACCCGCGGCTGCTGGAGCTGGAGCGTCGCGCCCTGGCCGCGGGCCTGCCCTTCCCCATCGACAGCGTGCTCGCGGGGCGCATTCAGGTGCGACCCCCCCCCTTCCACCCTTCCCCCCTTTCCCCCCCCTCCTTGGAGTGTCCACACCACTTGCTGACCACTTCCCCCGCCCCCCACAGCTGTCGGCAGAAACCGTCGCCGTCGCGTACGGCTCGGACTTCGTGTCGAATTATTACATGGACCGGGCAGGGACGCCCACGTCGTACATGGCGTCTCCCCCGGCGAAGCTCCTCAACGCGTCGCCGTCGCGGTGACTGGTGGGCGGCCCGGCAGTGCCAGCGCATCCGACCCCTGTCGCCTTTGTGCTGACAGTTTGAAGCGCTCTACGGATGGAGCGGTCGACGCGTCATGAAGTTTATGCGCTTCGCAGTCTTCATTACGCGTCTGCCGCCTCCGTACGCATCTCTGCATCTCCCTCTCATTTCTTGTTAACGGCTACCTCTTGGACAGGACATCAGGATTTCGTCGCGCTCGCGAGAATCTTTCGGCAGATCGCTGGCCAGAAAATACGGGCCGCGCGATGTGCCGCCGCGCATGATCACGCATGGAATCCGGAGGGTTTTGTACATGGCGCGATCTCTCCCCCACCGCGCATGGGCGGCGCGGCCAAAACTTTTTGTTGGCTTCACCTTAACCGCCTCGGCGGGAACGCACAATTCGAGGCGTCAAGCCCGCCACTGGGTGTCTGCTCATACCCAGCACCCGACCGCCTGCCGCCTGTTGCGTGACTTCGAGAGGTCTTGAGAGAAATGTCTAAGGCTTGACGAGGCGCGCCGTCGGCGACCCTGGCATTTTTGTCAGCAGCGCGTCACGCCGACCTCGGATCAGAATGGGCGTGAACAAACGTCCCTGCGCCCATCCCGGATGCCACAGCGCGTCAGATCAAACGTCGAGGTTGGCGACGTTCAGCGCGTTCTGCTGGATGAATTCGCGGCGCGGCTCCACCACGTCACCCATCAGCTTGGCAAAGATATCGTCGGCGTCATCGCCTTCCTTGATCTTCACCTGCAGCAGGGAGCGCGCATTGCGATCGAGCGTCGTCTCCCAAAGCTGCTCGGGGTTCATTTCGCCCAGACCCTTGTAGCGTTGCATCTGGGTAATGCCCTTTTGGCCCAGAGCCATGACGGCATCCACCAACTGCGAGGGACCCGTCACCTGGCTCTCTTCCCCACGCCGCACGAAGGTCGCAGGCTTGCTGTAGATTTCGCGAAGCGCAGGCGCGCGTTCATCCAAACGACGAGCCTCAGCGGACGCCAAAAGACCGGCATCGAGATTGGCGTATTGGCGAACGCCGCGCACTTCGCGCGACAGCTGGAACCCACCATTGTCGGTCGTGCCTGTCCAGCCGCGCTCGGTCTCGTCCGACATCGAATCGAGCCGCTGCGCCATCAGATTGGCAAGCGCCTGCGCTTCGTTGTCACCCAAGGATGAGAGCGGCTTCAGAGCGTTGGCGATGGCCGCCTGCTCAACGCAGGCGCGGTCGTAGCGCGAATGCAATTGCGTCAGGATCGTCCGCACGATGCGCGCTTCTTCCACAATCGCGCGCAGATCCTGCAACCCGCGCTCTTCGCCATTGGCAAGACGAAGCACAGCCCCATCAAGGCCGTTGCCGATCAGATAATCTTCGCGCGCGCGCTCGTCTTTCAGATATTGCTCGGACGAGCCGCGCTTCACCTTATAAAGCGGCGGCTGCGCGATATAGAGATGGCCGCGCTCGATCAAGATTGGCATCTGGCGATAGAAGAACGTCAACAGCAGCGTGCGAATATGCGAGCCGTCGACGTCGGCGTCCGTCATGATGATGATCTTGTGGTAGCGCAGCTTGTCGGGGTTGAACTCGTCACGCCCCACACCAGTGCCCAGCGCCGTGATGAGCGTGCCAATTTCCTGGCTCGACAACATCTTGTCGAAGCGCGCCCGCTCCACATTGAGGATTTTGCCGCGCAACGGCAGCACGGCCTGATATTCGCGGTTGCGGCCCTGCTTGGCGGAGCCACCGGCGGAATCACCCTCGACGATGAAGAGTTCAGACTTCGCGGGATCGCGCTCCTGGCAGTCGGCCAGCTTGCCGGGCAGATTGGCCACATCGAGCGCGGATTTGCGTCGTGTCAGCTCGCGTGCCTTGCGGGCCGCTTCGCGCGCGAGGGCCGCTTCCACCACCTTCGAGACGATGATGCGGGCTTCCACTTTGTGCTCTTCAAACCATTGCGATAGCGTCTCGTTGACGACGCCTTCGACAACCGGACGCACTTCGGACGAAACAAGCTTGTCCTTGGTCTGCGAGGAGAACTTTGGATCCGGCACCTTGACGGAGAGGACGCAGGTCAAGCCTTCGCGGCAATCATCGCCGGTGAGATCAACCTTTTCCTTCTTCACGATGCCGGAGGATTCCGCATAGCCCGTGACCTGCCGCGTCAGCGCGCCGCGCAGGCCCGCCAGATGCGTTCCGCCATCGCGCTGCGGGATGTTGTTGGTGAAGGCCAGCACGTTCTCGTGGTAGGAATCGTTCCACCACAGAGCGACTTCCACCGTGATGCCATCGCGCTCGCCGCGGATCAGCACCGGCTTTGTGATGAGCGGGGCTTTGGTGCGATCAAGATAACGCACAAAGGCCTCAAGACCGCCCTCATAGAACAGCTCTTCGCGACGCACTTCCGCGTGGCGCGCGTCAGTCAAAAGGATGCGGACGCCAGAATTCAGGAATGCGAGTTCGCGCAAGCGGTGCTCGATGGTGCCAAAATCAAACTCGATATTCGTGAAGGTCTGCGGCGAGGGAATGAAGGTGACTTCGGTGCCGCGCTTGACCTTGCCATCTTCCACCGGAGCCGGACCGACAACCACCAGCGGCGCCACAGCATCGCCGTGCGCGAAGGAAATCTCGTGTTCCTTGCTATCGCGCCAGATGCGCAGCTTCAACGAGGTGGAGAGCGCATTGACCACGGAGACGCCGACGCCGTGCAGACCGCCGGACACCTTGTAGGAATTCTGGTCGAATTTACCGCCAGCGTGCAGCTGGGTCATGATGACCTCTGCGGCTGACACGCCCTCTTCGGAATGGATATCGGTTGGAATGCCGCGCCCGTCGTCAGTGACCGTCACCGAGCCATCGGCATTCATCGTCACAGTCACGCGTGTGGCATGACCCGCCAGCGCTTCATCGATGGCGTTATCGACCACCTCGTAGACCATGTGATGCAAACCGGAGCCATCGTCCGTGTCGCCGATATACATGCCCGGGCGCTTGCGGACCGCATCTAGACCACGCAGAACCTTAATGGAATCAGCACCGTAAGACTGCGCTGTGGTATCGGGCGGGAGCGGCTCGGCGGCGGGTTCAGCCATGATAAGAAGATGTCTCCTAGAAGGCGGATCCTGGAGGCTGGATCCTGCAAAGGCCGGACTGCACCGGACCCATGTGCCCACCCAACGTTTGGGTCGGCGATTCGTAACCGCGAATGTAGCCTGAAACGGGGCCAAGGGCACCGTGAGAGCGACGTCTCAGGCCTCTACGCGATGGCTGTCCACCGTTTCGATGGCCTCAGGCGCATGAGATGCCCTGCAGTACGCGTTTGCAGCCCTGATTGCGAGCAAATAGCGCACTCAACCGTCACGCTGGACCCAATTGGCTCGCGAACCCGTTCCCCCTGCCTTGGGGCCATGCTACACCCTGCAGGATGAACGAGATGTCCGATCTTGCGGGCGGGGTGCAGCACGCGTGGAATGAACCCGAACTGGTCGAAGCCCTGGCTGGCCGGTCGGTGGTGCTCGTGGGCATGATGGGGGCGGGCAAAACCTCTGTTGGCAAGCGACTTGGGCTCCGGCTGGGCTTGCCCTTTGTCGATACGGACGTCGAGATCGAACGCGCCGCCTCAGCCACCATTCCTGAAATTTTTGCACGCCACGGCGAGCCGTTCTTTCGCGACCGCGAGCATCACGTCGTGGCGCGACTGCTGCGCGAGGGCCAGAAGGTTCTGGCCACCGGTGGGGGCGCCTACATGCAAGAACGAACACGCGAGATCATTCGTGAACACGGCATCTCAGTCTGGTTGAAGGCTGATGTTGATGTTCTCATGCGCCGGGTGCGCAAGCGCTCCAATCGGCCGCTGCTGGCCAACCCGGACCCGGAGGGCACGCTGCGTCGTTTGGTTGACGAGCGCTATCCTGTCTACGCGCTCGCCAATTGCGCCGTCGTCTCGCAGGACGGGCCGCATGAGGCCGTCGTGGATGCGGTGACTG
>CAIZGQ010000207.1 GCA_903932565.1 uncultured Hyphomicrobiales bacterium | reverse complement strand
GGCATGATCGGGATGTCGAAGTCTCTCGCCGCGGAAGTGGCGAGCCGTGGCATCACCGTCAATTGTATCGCACCGGGCTTTATCGAAAGCCCAATGACGGACGCCTTGAATGAAAAGCAGCGCGAGACCATTATGGCAACAATTCCGGCTGGTCGCCTCGGCGTCGGGGCGGATGTGGCTGCTGCCGTTGTTTATCTTGCCAGTCGCGAAGCTGCGTACATGACGGGCCAAACCCTTCATGTGAATGGTGGAATGGCTATGATTTGAATGACTTGTGGGTGTGTGTGCTGGCGGAAGACCTGTGGGTCCTTCGCTCTCGCCATGCTCCTAGAAGTATGTTAGTCACGCCCCGTGTATCGCTGCTGATCGCCGCAGATTGTTCGCCTTGGCGATGATATCTTCGGAAAACCGGTCAACTGGCATTGAGACTCCCGCCGGGATCGGGGGGTACGTTGGATGCGTTCTTCGGAATGGATCAGCGTCCGGTTCCAGCTCGCACCAGTAGAAAACCAAGGACATTGAAATGAGCGACGTCGCCGAGCGTGTTAAGAAGATTGTGATCGAGCATCTCGGCGTTGACGCCGATAAGGTCGTCGATAATGCCAATTTCATTGACGATCTTGGCGCTGACTCCCTCGACACGGTCGAGCTGGTCATGGCGTTCGAAGAAGAATTCGGCGTCGAAATTCCGGACGACGCGGCTGAGACAATCGTCACGGTTGGTGACGCTGTGAAGTTTCTTGAGAAGTCTGCCGCAGCCTGATGCCATCTGGGGGTGCGGTTGTCAGCAGCCGGCACCATCCACATCGCAACGCGTGGTGACTTCGTTTGAAAGGGCCGAGCTGGACTCGGCCCTTTTGTATCGTTCGTGTACCGTATCTTGCTAAGCTGCCGGGCGATGGGCAAAATTTGAAGCCCAAAAGCCGCAACGCTTGTTTTGGACATAAAGTCCGGATCAGATGCGGCCAGCGCCCAACGCTTGATCAGCTTTCAGGACGAACAACGTCCAAAGCTGTGACGGCGCGAAGTCTTGGCTGAACGGGTTTCGTATCTGGCCTTGTGCCGGAGCGGTGAGGTTGAGTGATGAGAAGAGTTGTCGTTACAGGTCTGGGTCTTGTCACGCCGCTGGCCAGCGGAGTCGAGCAGAGCTGGAAGCGTGTTCTCGAAGGGCAGAGCGGGGCCGGTCGCGTCGAGAATTTCGATGTCTCAGACATCCCCTGCCAAATTGCCTGCCAGGTTCCAAGAGGAAACGGCACGGATGGTACCTTCAATCCGGATGATTGGATGGAGCCAAAAGAACAGCGCAAAGTCGACGACTTCATCATTTATGGAATTGCCGCCGCCACGCAGGCCCTCCGGGACGCCGGTTGGGCACCAAAAACCTACGAAGAGCAGATTTCCACGGGTGTCCTGATCGGCTCCGGCATCGGTGGCCTTGGCGGCATCTACGAGGCCTCGATCCTCCTGAAGGAGCGCGGCCCGCGGCGCATCTCTCCGTTCTTTATTCCTGGCCGGTTGATCAATCTTGTGTCCGGCTACGTGTCCATTGAGCATGGCCTGAAAGGCCCCAACCATGCGGTCGTGACAGCCTGTTCGACTGGCGCACACGCCATTGGTGATGCCGGCCGTCTCATTGCCCTGGGCGATGCGGACGTGATGGTCGCAGGTGGTGCAGAATCAGCCGTCAATCGGCTCTCGCTGGCGGGATTTGCGGCCTGCCGCGCTCTGTCCACAGGCTTCAACGACGCGCCGACCAAGGCCTCGCGGCCCTATGACAAGGATCGCGACGGCTTTGTCATGGGCGAGGGCGCTGGCTGCGTCGTGCTGGAAGAATACGAGCACGCCAAGGCGCGTGGCGCGCACATTTACGCTGAGCTGGTCGGCTATGGCATGTCGGGCGATGCCCATCACATCACCGCTCCGGCCGAGGATGGCGATGGGGCCTTCCGGTGTATGGGCAATGCGATCAAGCGCGCTGGTATCTCGCCGGGCGATCTTGATTACATCAACGCCCATGGCACATCGACACCGCTGGGTGACGAAATTGAGCTTGGTGCCGTCCAGCGCCTGCTGGGCAATTCGGCGGCGAGGCTCTCCATGTCGTCAACCAAATCGTCCACAGGCCATCTGCTTGGCGCTGCCGGGTCGGTGGAAGCGGTGTTTTCGATCCTTGCCATGCGGGACCAGATTGCGCCGCCGACCTTGAACCTCGACAACCCGTCCGTGACGACGGCGATTGATCTTGTGCCGCTCAAGGCGCGGCCGCGTGAGATCAACACTGTTCTGTCGAACTCGTTCGGGTTTGGCGGTACGAATGCGTCGCTCGTCTTCCGGCGCGCCAACTGAGCGCTTCTGCGCTGAGACGTCGACCTTTAGGTTTGCAACCCTGCCGGTGATGGCGGACGTCTTTATTGCGTCCTGATTGCGTAGTGTACTGACGATTGATTCCTTTGTACCTGGCGAACGCGATGACTGGTTCCTTCGGCTCCGATCCCAACACGCCATCCAGACCGGAGCCGGGCGGGTCCAGCGGTATGTTCAGCCGCCGCAGGGGTTTGCAAAGCCCGAACGAGGCGCTGCAGCCGGAGGAAGCGCCGCCGCCGCCGCCCGTGCCGCCGAGCAAGCGTCGCCCGGTTCTCTCCGCCATCTCTGGTTTCTTCTCGTTTTTGCTCATCATGGTCGTGGCGACGTTCATTGCGCTGGGCTTTGCCAATCACCGGATGAACCAGCCAGGCGCGCTGACGACGGATCGTGTGCTGGTGATCGCCCCGCGCACCGAGCTTCCAGACATCATCAGTCAGCTGGAACGCGAAGGCGTGATCGATTCGCCGACATTGTTTGGTTTGGCGCTGTGGCTCGAAGGTAACCGCAGCAGCGTTCGTTCCGGCGAATATCTCTTCAAGCAGAATGCGAGCTTGCAGGAGGTGATGGACACGCTGGTCAGCGGCAAGCAGATTTTGCACTCCGTGACCATTCCAGAAGGGTTGACGAGCGAGCAGATCGTCCAGCGCTTGCGCGACAACGACATTCTGTCGGGTGAAATCCGGGATGTGCCCAAGGAAGGCACGCTTCTTCCGGAAACTTACAAATTTGAACGTGGCTATTCGCGCACTCTGCTACTGCGCAAGATGCAGGAAGACCAGCGTCAGGCTTTGGCGCAAATCTGGGCGCGCCGCTCCCCCGATTTGCCGCTGCGCTCGCCAGCCGAAGTGGTGACGCTCGCCTCCATCGTCGAGAAAGAGACCGGCAAAGCGGATGAAAGACCCCGTGTTGCAAGGGTTTTTCTCAATCGCCTGACAAAGCGCATGAAGCTTCAGTCTGATCCCACCATCGTCTACGGGCTTGTGGGCGGGCGGGGCACACTGGGGCGCGGCATCACGCGGGCGGAACTTATTCAACCGACCCCCTACAACACCTATGTGATTGAGGGCTTGCCGCCGGGGCCGATTGCCAATCCGGGCCGCTCGGCGATTGAGGCTGTTATCAACCCTGCGCGCACCAACGATCTTTATTTTGTGGCCGATGGGACGGGCGGACATGCCTTTGCCGACTCGCTCGACCAGCACAATCGCAACGTGGTGCGCTGGCGTCAGCTTGAAAAAGATCGGCTGAGCGCCACCCCCTCCGAGCCGGATCGCGCGCCTCTGCCAGATGCAGCCGCGCCTCAGCCGGGTCTAGGTCCCCGAGGTGATCTTGGTCCGCGCGGCGATCTTGGGACCGAGGGTGGCAGCCCGACAGATTACAGCGGCCTGCCAGCTCCCTTAAGCGCTGCCCCGGCGCCGCCGCAGATGATTACGCTTGGCGCGGCCAGTGGTGCGCCGATCAGCTTGCCGGGTCTTCTGATGCTCCCGGCGAGCGTGCCAGCAACGCAAGCCGCAAGCGCTGTGGCTGCCCCTGTTCCTGCAGCGTCGCCGGAAACTGTTCAGGATCCGGCGCGTCGCGCCACCGCACCCACTGCGCCAGCCGCGATCGCCGTGGTCGCCGCACCCAACGCTGTCGCCGCACCGACAGTTGCGCCAACGCCAGCACCCAAAGGGCCGGACGCTTTTGCGGCCTTGGGCTACGCCGAAGTGAAAGGCCCGTTTGGTGGACTGGATCACATCGCGGCACCCGCCAGCGAGCCGGTGGCTGAGGCTGGACCGGAGTCGGGTGCCATCGCGCCAAGCGACCCGTTCGGTAAGGTGATCGCGCTCGTCCAGCCCTCCGCCGCACCCGAGCCGCTGCCTGCGGCGCCCATCCAGATTGCACCACCAGCCCAGGAGCAAGCCGCCGCGCCAGCAGCGCCCCCGCCAATCCGAACCAAGTTTCAGCCCGGTCTGTCGGCTAATCTTGGCCTCGATATGAAGGCGCCACACATACGAGGCGAGTGAATCTCTTTGAATCAAAGATGTTGGACAAAAACTTTGATGGGAGATTAGAGACCCAGATTAGAGTTATCGTTTGATCTCTTTGCCGCATCTCAATCTCCTCTGCAGCGCCGACGGTGTGAAATCGAGGGGCCTCCTCGACCAACTTGCCAGGGCGGCGCGCGATGGCCTCGGTCCCCTGGCTGCAACCCTCGCCACGCGCGGTCTCTCTTCCCGGCGCGACGGGGGCCGCCGCTTCGTCTGGGGGCTCGCCGCCGCTGCCGCCTCTCTCGCTCTTGTCATGATGATGCCCTCCCCGGCCCGGGCCGCCCTCGGCGCTACCGATCTAGCTGCGATGCAGGCCATCTCTACCGCCTGGTAAGCGGCCCGAGGTTGCGGACGTTGCTGCATTTGCCGTGGTTATGTATGGTCCTTGCAGATCCTCTCCCTCAGTTCCCAATGCCTGTCATCATCCGCGACCCCCGGCAGGTACCCGCGAAACACGGTGTCGCTCTCCACGTGGAATGCCGGGCCCGATCCCTGCGCCAACTCGTGGCTCGGGGTCACCTGCGACGTTTCCAACACTGCGGTCGTGCACTTCAACTTAACCGGGATTACCGTATCGGGAACCTTCCCTCCGGAATTCGGCAGCCTGAGCTCACTGACTTCCCTCACCCTCACCTCCAACGGCGTCCGCCTCTCCGGTAGCCTGCCGACCGCCATCGGCGGCCTCGTGGC
>CAIZGQ010000206.1 GCA_903932565.1 uncultured Hyphomicrobiales bacterium | reverse complement strand
CCGAGCTTGTCGAGCGTTCCGGTGTGCTCGGCCAGAAGATAATAAAAACAGATGCGGGATTTGCTGCGATCGCCCTTCATCTTGTCGGCCACGGCTTTCAGGGCGGCTTCAATCGCCGTGTCATCGGTGAGGCCAAGCTTTTTCTTGGCATAGCCATCACGAATGCGGGCCATCTCCGTCGGGTCAGATGCTGCAACCAGCGAGGCATCGCGGCTTTGCAGGGCAATGCCCAGATATTTCCGAATCTTTTCAATTTTGGCAGGGTCGGCGCCCGGCGCGTACTTTTTCAGGTCGCCTTCGTGATTCACGATGTCGCTCATCAATGATCTCCAATCAAATGCTCAACGCGCTTTCAGCAATGTCAGCTCAGGGATCACCACGGCAGACGGCCTAGCTTGATCAGACCCTTGATGCAGGTCAAGCGGGCACGTTGGCATTGGACTTGTGACAAGACGCTGGACAATAAAAAACGGCCGCACCCAAGGGTACGGCCGCAATTTTTGAGCAGGCTCCGAAAAGCCCCGCGAAACCAGATGTGGTCGGATTAACGCGAATAAAACTCGATGACCAGGTTGGGTTCCATCTGCACGGCATAAGGAACGTCAGCCGGCAGCGGCACGCGTGTCATGGTGGCGACCATCTTGGAATGATCGACGTCGAAGTAATCAGGCACATCGCGCTCGGCGAGGGCTGCGGCTTCGATCACAATGGCGAGCTGCTTGGACGCATCCTTCACCTCGATTACATCGCCAGCCTTGACGAGGTAGGAGGCGATGTTCACGCGACGGCCATTCACCTTGACGTGGCCATGGTTCACGAACTGACGGGCCGCAAACACGGTGGGCACGAACTTGGCGCGGTACACAACCGCATCGAGACGACGCTCGAGCAGACCCACCAGGTTGTCGCCGGAGTCACCGCGCATACGAATGGCTTCTTCGTAGTACTTGCGGAACTGCTTCTCGGAAATGTTGCCGTAATAGCCCTTGAGCTTCTGCTTCGCCTTCAGCTGGGTGCCGAAGTCGGACATCTTGCCCTTGCGGCGCTGGCCGTGCTGGCCGGGGCCGTATTCGCGACGGTTGACCGGGCTCTTCGGACGGCCCCAGATGTTCTGGCCCATACGGCGGTCGATTTTATACTTGGATTCTGCGCGCTTCGTCATCGCGTCCTCGAACGTTGGACATCCAGCCCGCATGTGCGGATGCTGGATTGCGCCGGCGCAAGGCGAAGCAGGGCGTCCACACGCTTGATCCCAAGCATGCCGCCGAACCGCGTTGCCTGCCGCCAGCAAAGATATGGTGCATCGGACCCTAAAGTCCCTGCACCGGGCGGAGGAACGCGCCCTCCTCTGCCCAATCTCCCGCCAAAAGCTGGGACCAGGCCGACAGGCCGCCCAAAAGAGCCGCCACGGGTGCGTTGAAGTCGTCCCCCGGCAAGCCGGTGGGATGTGCGCAACTAGCCGCTTCAGGGGTCGAAGTCAATCAAGTCGGGGCACCTATGCGCGGCCAACGGTCGATTTTGCGTCCGGCAGGCCCTAGATTGCAGTCATCGCAGGCGTTGTTGCTGTGCGCCCCGCTTGGAAACGCCATGCTCGACCTTAATCTCTATCCCGCAGACATTGCCGGTCTGGCATTCTTCATCGCCGCCTGGATGATCTACCACTTCATGGTGGAGACGCGTGGCCGCAACGGCGGTGGCCTCAACGCCATCATGAACAACTACCGGGTCGACTGGATGACGACCATGGCGGACCGCGAATCCCGGATCGTCGATTCCGCCATCATGGCGTCGCTGCAGAACGGCACGGCTTTCTTCGCATCGACCTCGCTGCTTGCGGTGGGTGGCTCGGCCGCTCTTCTCCGGGCGACCGACGACGCCTTAAAAGTGTTTGCGGACCTGCCATTTGGTCTCGCCTCAAGCCGGGGTCTGTGGGAGATCAAGGTGCTGGGGCTGATCGCCATCTTCGGTTATGCGTTTTTCAAATTTTCCTGGTCCTATCGATTGTTCAATTACACGGCCATCCTGATCGGTGCCACGCCGCAGGCGAGCCGCTCCGAACCCGTTGTCCGTCATAAGGCCGCGCTGCGTGCGGCGCACATGAACATTGCGGCTGCTAGCCATTTCAGCCGGGGCCAGCGGGCGTTCTTCTTCGCGCTCGCCTATCTGGGCTGGTTTGCCGGGCCCTATGTCTTCATCGTCACCACGGGGGCGGTGATGTTCGTCATGTGGTCGCGGCAGTTTTCATCGGATGCGCGGCGCGCCGCCCTGTTTTCGGACGCCGAGATCCCACCGACCAAGCCGGATGCGGCCTGACCACATGCGCCTTGACCTGACCCCGCCCCCTCTGGCACTGCGCATCCCATGAGTGATTTGCCGAATTCCGAAGACACGAGCCCCGACGACAAGCCGCAGCAGCCCCCTTCGCTGGTCGAGACAACCATCCTTGAGCTTTGCGCGGCGCGCGGCGCGGACAAGACGATCTGCCCGACTGAGGCCGCGCGCGGCATTGCCATTGCCAAAGCAAAGGGCGAGACGCCGGACCCGGAAGCCTGGCACGCGTGGCTCGGCGATGTGCGGCGCATGGCCGTGCATCTGGCCAAGCGCGGACAGCTGGTGATTTATCGCAAAGGCAAGCCGGTCGACCCCGATGACTTTCGCGGTGTCTATCGTCTAGGCCTCCCGAGGCATGATTAAAAACCGACGGTGGTCGTGCCGCGAGCGCGCTGGCACAGAGGCCGTCACGGAAAAGACTACCGCCCTTGCTAAGCGTCCCGCACACATTGGAGACGCCCATGCGCATGAGTCCCTTGGTCCGAACAGCCACCAGCTTCAGAGCGCGCCGCACGTCTCAGATTGTCGCGGCGGCAGCTCTGACCGCATTGGCGCTTGGATGCGTTAAGGCGCAGTCCGCCGAGTCTGAGGTCCCTGCGCCAGCGCAGTCCCCCGCTGTCCAGACGGCCCCGCCCACTGCGCCTGCGCCAGCAGATGCCGCTGACGCGCCGCCCGCGGGCAGCGGCGAAAAGACCGTGGCGCCAAGCGCCCTTGCGGCGCTGGTGGGAAATACGATCAGCTCCAAGGGCGATGAGAACGGAACGCTGATCATCTATTTGGGGGCGGACGGATCAGCCAAGATGCTGGATCAGGACGAATTGCTCACAGGCCAATGGCTCAACCGGGGTGACACGCTGTGCATGCGGTTCCCCAATGATGATGGTGAAAGTTGCTACGCCGCCGCTGTGTCAGGCAAAATCGCAATCCTGACGGATGAGGACGGCGACAAGCGCCGCTTCGATATTTTGAGCGGAAATCCGAACAAGTTTTGAGGGATGGGCGGCACACCCTCATCCGTCACGCTCCGCGTGCCACCTTCTCCCAAGGGAGAAGGTTAGGGTTGCGGCTAACCCTCTCCCCTGGGAGAGGGTGGCGCGTTCCGCGCCGGGTGAGGGTTTGAAACCTACCCCCCTTACGTCAGCGGCAGGGTCAGATACTTTTTCGCAGCCGGGCGCTCCATCACGGCCTTGTAATAGCGATCAAGATGCGGTGTCCGGGCCCGCGCCGCCTTCAATCCATCATCGGGCAAATTCAACAACCGATGGACGCATGGCGCGATCACGCAATCTGCTGTGCCGAACGCTGCGCCGCCGACAAAAGCCCGCGCGCTCAAAAGGCTGTCGAGAATGTTCATGCACTCGATAAGTTTAGCCCGCGCGTCAGCCATCTCAGCGTCCGTCTTGGTGCCGACGCCGCGCACCGTACCCCAGAACATGACCGTCAAAGGCCCGACAAACGTTGTCTGCTGCCAATCCATCCAGCGGTCCGCATCGGCATAGGCCTGCGGGTTTGCCGGGTGCAGCGTCCCCACGCCGAATTTCGCGCCGAGATAGCGGACAAT
>CAIZGQ010000205.1 GCA_903932565.1 uncultured Hyphomicrobiales bacterium | reverse complement strand
GACATCGAGGCGGAAGATCAGCTGGAAGCTTTGGCCCGCATCACCGGCCGCCACATGGCCGATCTTGTGATTGATTGCGCCGGCGCTGTCTCGTCACTCAACAGCGCGTTTGATTCCGTGCGCAAGCGCGGACGCGTCATCATGAGCGGACAATTGCGCAAACCGGTGGCGAATTTTGACACCGACCGCATCATCGCGAAGTTTCTGACGGTGAAGGGCATGCGCGGCCATTCATTCGAGTCCGTCGAACTGGCGCTGCAGATGATCGCTGACAATGCGCGAAATATCCGCAAAATGTCGACGCATCTCTTCGCGCTGGAGGAAACCGACAAGGCCATTCGCACCATGCACGGCGAAGGCGAACCGTCCATTCACTGCGTTGTGACGCCGGTCTGATCGCCTCAGTCGCGTCAGAAGCCAGCTTCTTTAAAAGCGAGGTGTCGCAAAAGCAGCCGCATGCATATCGGGTGCGACCGGGCTGAACATCTGCGTGGCCGCACTGTAAACGGACAAGCGCCCGTCCATCACAGCGAACCAGGCGCCATGCAAATGCAGGCGGCCCCGCTCTTCCAGCGTTTTCACGCACGGAAATGTGCGCAGGTTCATGAGGCTCTGCACAACGGAGGCCTTGCCAAGCTTTTCCACATAATCCCCGATCGGTTCACTTGGCGGACCAACGCTGTCAGCCGCTGGCTGGATCAGCTTCATCCAGCCGCCGATGAAATCCCCCGGCGACAGCGGCCGCTGATAGGGATCGAGTTCGTTCTCGGCATAGGCCTTCACGCCACCACATTGGCCGTGCCCCATGACGACGATGTGCTCGACACGAAGTCCCATCACAGCAAATTCCAGCGCCGCTGATGTGCCGTGGTAATCGTCGTTGGGCGCATAAGGCGGCACGAGATTGGCGACATTGCGCACCACGAAGATTTCGCCCGGACCTGCATCAAAGATAACTTCCGGCGACACGCGGGAATCGCAACATCCGATCAACAAAACCTTTGGCTTCTGACCCTTTTCGGCGAGCGTGCGAAACCGCTCCTGCTCGGCTGGCAATCGGCCCTGTAGAAAGGCCTGATACCCGACGACGAGCGCATCGGGGAAGTCAGTGGTGACGGCAGCTGGGCCCGCGGGCACAATCTTGTCTGCAGGCAGGCTTTGGGGCTGGTCTTGGGTCATGGCCGGACCATATACAGGCAGCAGGATGAATCAATCGACCCATCTCCAGCGGCTGTGACGCCAGCGGCACGGTTCAAGTCCGAAGTTTTGTCTAAAGGGCTTGTCCCTTAAGGCCAAGCTGTCCGGTCAAGTCCACAGGCCATTGGCCGCGGCGCCGCCCTGCAATCGACATCGGGCACCTGCAACCCCACATTGGTGCTACATGATTCGTTGTCTGTTCTTTTTATTGCCGGAGTGGCTGCACCGTGTCTGATCCCTTCTCCCTCGAGGATGCCGACGAGCCGAGCGTCGCTGCACCCGCCCCGAGGCCCGGGGGCATCGCCGCACGCGCCATGGCCCATGCGGCCCCGCCAAGCCGGTATCTCGACAGCTTGAACCCTGAGCAACGCGAGGCGGTGGAAGCCATTGATGGCCCCGTTCTGGTGCTGGCTGGCGCTGGCACGGGCAAAACGCGGGTGCTCACCACACGCATCGCGCATATTTTGGCGACAGGCCGGGCGCAGGCATGGGAAATCCTCGCGGTGACCTTCACCAACAAGGCCGCACGCGAAATGCGCGAGCGCGTGGCAGCCCTTGCGGGTCCCGCAGCTGAGGGCATGCCGTGGCTTGGGACCTTCCACTCCATCGGCACGAAGATTTTGCGAAAGCATGCCGAACTTGTCGGCCTGAAATCGAATTTCACCATCCTCGACACGGACGATCAGATCCGCCTTTTGAAGCAGGTGCTGCAGGCCGAGGACGTCGACGACAAGCGCTGGCCCGCGCGCGCGCTTGCCTCGCAAATTGACAGCTGGAAGAACCGCGGCCTCGGCCCAGACAAGGTGCCAGCCGGTGAGGCGGCCGCCTTTGCCAATGGCAAGGGCCAAAAGTTATACGCGTTCTATCAGGAGCGTTTGAAAATCCTCAACGCGGTCGACTTCGGTGATTTGCTGGTCGAATCGCTGCGCGTCCTGCGCGATAACGGTGATGTGTTGGCTGAATATCAGCGCCGCTTCAAATACATTCTCGTCGACGAATATCAGGACACCAACACGGTCCAATATCTGTGGCTGCGCATCCTCGCGCAGGGCCGCCAGAACGTCTGCTGTGTCGGCGACGACGATCAGTCGATCTATGGCTGGCGCGGCGCGGAGGTGGACAACATCCTGCGGTTTGATCGCGATTTTCCCGGTGCAAAAGTGATCCGCTTGGAGCGCAATTATCGCTCGACGGGCCATATTCTGGCCGCCGCCTCGCATCTCATCACGCACAATGAGGGCCGTCTCGGCAAGACGCTGTTCACGGACGGGGAACTGGGCGAAAAAGTTACCGTTTCGGGCCTGTGGGATTCCGAAGAAGAAGCCCGCACGGTCGGCGAAGAGATCGAGCAATTGCAGCGGCAGGGCAAGTCGCTTGATG
>CAIZGQ010000204.1 GCA_903932565.1 uncultured Hyphomicrobiales bacterium | reverse complement strand
GTTCAGGTTCTGCGTGATGCATTTGCCAAGATGGCGAAAGATCCAGACCTGTTGGCGGAAGCCGAGCGTATCGGTCTCGACATTGAGCCGGAAACCGGCGAGTTCGTTCAGACAGCGGTTTCAAAGACGCTCGATGTGCCGGCGGCGGTGTTGCAACGCGCAAAGACGATTTTTGGCCGCTGACGGCGCGCTGATTTCGATCAAATAAAAAAGGCCCCAAAGCGGGGCCTTTTTTATGACGGATCAAGCTGCCTGCCATCTCCAATCCTAGCGCAGGCTGGACGAGACATTGTTAAATGCATTCGACGTCTTCGTCCCGATGGAAGTTGCGCCGAAAACCAGCATGACGGAGACAAAGCTGGCAATGAGAATGTATTCGATGGCGACTGCGCCGGAGCAGTCTTTGAGAAACCGCCGTAATAACTTCGGCATCGAATACCTCGTAACAAGACTTAAAAAAATGATCTCGAATCAATAAGGCATGTTGGATTGATCTGATTGAAGAAACTTTAAATTCGACCCAGAAATACAGGCCGATCTTGCCTAACGGTAAAATCAATGACACATCCGCATTTAGATCACTCGACCAAATTTATTCGCAGATGGCTCGGCTCAATCAGCGTTTTGCGGGAAGCAAATCGGGACGGCGATGCCGTGTGAGCGCTTCGGCCTGCGCACGTCGCCAGGCGGCAATTTTTGCGTGATCGCCAGATAAAAGAATCGCTGGAATGTCGCGGCCTTCGAAGTCGCGCGGTCGCGTGTAATGGGGATATTCCAGCAGGCCGTTTTCGAAGCTCTCGTCCTGGCCGGACGCTTCCTTGCCCATGACACCGGGCAGGAGGCGCACGCAGGCGTCCAGCAGCACCAAGGCGGCCATCTCGCCCCCTGACAGAATGTAGTCGCCGATCGAGACCTCCTCGAGGCCTCGCGCTTCGATCACCCGTTCGTCCACCCCTTCAAACCGGCCGCAGACCAGCGCCACGCCGGGTCCCGCTGCGAGCTCCCGCACACGGCTTTGCGTCAGCGGTCGTCCGCGCGGGCTCATCAGCAAACGTGGGCGCTGGTCATCGGGCTGCAGGCCGGCATCGAGGCTGTTGGCCAGCACGTCGGCGCGTATCACCATGCCTGGTCCGCCGCCTGCTGGCGTATCGTCAACGGCCCTGTGACGCCCCTGGCCGTGGTCCCGAATATTGCGGGGCTCCAGGCCCCAGAGGCCGCGCGTCAGGGCGTCGCCCGCCAGCGAGGTGCCCAGCGGGCCGGGAAACATGTCAGGATAGAGCGTGAAAACGGTTGCGGACCACATGGTCCCTCTATGGGCAAAACCGGCACGTCTGTCGAGAATATGAGGTGGCCCGCTGAAGATTGCGCTTTCGGGGTTGATCGCATGGGCGAGATGGGGCATAGACGCCCATCGATTTCATGCAGCGGGTTGTCCCGCCGCTTTCCGTTCAGGGATCACCCCATGAAAGTCCGCAACTCACTCAAGTCTTTGCGCACGCGTCATCGCGACAACCAGATTGTTCGCCGCCGCGGCCGCGTTTACATCATCAACAAGACCCAGAAGCGCTACAAGGCTCGTCAGGGCTAATCAGCTCTTTTGGTTCCTTTGGGAAAAGATATCTAGCAAGCCCTGGCCCCTCGCCGGGGCTTTTGCTTTTGCGCTATGATTTTGATGATGGCATCGCGCGGCTGCCCACCAACCTGATGGAACCATGGCTGAGTCGAGCGACAATCCGTCCCCGTCCCGTGAAGATCTGCCCCTGTCGCGCGCCAAGCCCGCGCCCGCCGGTGTGCTGGAGCAGATCTCCTCGCGTGTACGCCGGATTGTGGCACCCAATCCCGGCCCCATGACCTTTACCGGCACCTGCACCTACGTGCTGGGTCGGGGCAAGGTCGCGGTGCTGGATCCTGGACCTGACTCGCCCGAACATGTTGCGGCGCTGCTGGATCTGTTGAAGGGCGAGACCATCGAATGGGTGGTCGCCACGCACACCCATGTTGACCACACCCCTGCCGCCAAGGCGCTCTGCGCGGCAACCGGGGCAGCGCGGATTGGCTGCGCGCCCTATGAGCCCACGCCGGGCCACGCGCCTGCAACCTCACACGACCCGGACTGGAAGCCCGACCTTGAACTCCGCGACGGCGATTTTTTCAAAGGCGACGGCTACACGCTGAAAACGGTCGCGACCCCCGGCCATGCCGCCAACCATCTCGCGTTCGAATTGGTGGAAGAGCAGGCCCTGTTTTCAGGCGATCACGTCATGGGGTGGGCCACGACGGTGGTCATGCCGCCGGATGGCCACATGGGGGCCTACATGGCCTCCCTGGACAAGCTACGCGGGCGTGAGGACAAGCTCTATTGGCCGGGCCATGGCGCGGCTGTCACGGATCCCCAGCGCTATGTCCGGGGGCTTGCCCAGCATCGCCGCCAGCGCGAAGCCGCGATCCTTGCCAGGCTTGCCGATGGGGACCGCCAGATCGATGCCATCGTTGCGCGGCTGTATCAGGGGCTGGACCCGCTGCTGAGAGGTGCCGCGGCCCGCTCGGTCATGGCGCATCTGCAGGACCTGATGGAGCGGGATCTCGTGAAAAGCGATGCGCCGATGTCGCTCAAGGCCGACTACTGGCTCGCTTGAGGTCGGCGGCGGTTCGAAGGTCTAGATCGTCGCTTCGATCATAGCGCGCAGCTCGGGCGTTACCTCCGGCATCACACCAAACCAGTCGCGGAACGCTGGGCGGGCTTGATGCAGCAACATCCCAAGACCGTTCACCACCACATGCCCACGGGCGCGTGCAGCGGCCAGCAGGGGTGTCTCCAGCGGCACGTAGACGATGTCCGACACCAAGGCGCGGCTCGGCAGGCTGTCGAGCGACAGATCGAGCTGTGGCTGGCCCACCATGCCCTGGCTGGTCGTGTTGACTAGCATGGCGGCCCCCTCCAGCGCATCGTGTCGCTGGTCCCAGTCAATCGCGCGGATTGGGGCACCAAATTCGGCAGCCAGAGCCTGTGCCCGCGCGGGCGAGCGGTTGATCAGGCGGATCTCCCGCGCGCCCTGTTCGGCCAGCGCCACAAGGATCGCGCGGGCAGCCCCTCCGGCCCCCAGAACCACCACCGGCCCAGCATCGGCCCGCCAGTCCGGCTTGCCCTCGCGAATGGATTCCACATAGCCCCAGCCGTCGTAATTGCAGGCAGACAGGGACCCATCGGCGCGCACGCGGATGCAGTTCACAGCGCCGATCTTTCGTGCCGAGGGCTCCACCTCGTCGACGATG
>CAIZGQ010000203.1 GCA_903932565.1 uncultured Hyphomicrobiales bacterium | reverse complement strand
GCATCCATATAGGACCTGTCCGATATGGACATTTAAAACGGCGAACCCCGGCTATAGCCGGGTTCGCTGCGTGCCACCTTCTCCCTTGGGAGAAGGTTAGCTGCACTTTAGATCGACCTTCTCCCTTGGGAGAAGGTGCCCCGCAGCGCGGGGCGGATGAGGGTTCTCTCCCTCACCGCATATTCGGAATATCCCGCTCCGGCATCGCGCCATCCTTCGCACCCACAGCCTTTGGCTTGGCACCAAGCGCGGTGAGTTTGGCGTGCGCCGCAAGCAGGCGCGGCATCATCTTGGCCAGAGTTGCCTCCGTCTCGGAGGACCATCCCGCAGGTGCTGCCTCAAAGGCAGGTGGCGGACCGCTCGCGGGGCGCAAGGCGACCACGCGGTAGCCACGCACTTTCAGTTCATGCAAGAAATTCGGCAACATCTCGGCTGTCTGTGGCTTCGTGTCGTGGAGCAAAATCATGCCACGCCCCTGTACCTCCAGCCGTGACAGGAGCAGTTTGAGTTCGGTGTCGGCTGACATCGGGTTCCAGTCCGACGCCCACAGATCCGCGCCAAAAATTGCGACGTTGCGGGCTTCGAGCCAGCTCCGCAACGTCGGCGTATCGGCAAAGCCGGGAAACCGAAAAAACTGGGTGGTGGCGACATCGCCCGAGGATTTTCTATCCGCTGCAAACCCGCGATCAATATCCGCGCGTGCCTGTGCGTCGCTCCAACCCCGCATCGTGACATCCGGATGCGAATAGGTGTGGTGGCCAATGGTGTGACCATCGTGAACTTCGCGTTTCACCAGGCCTGCATTGGCCTCGGCGTTTCTGCCGATCAGAAAGAACGTGGCTTTCACGCATTGCTGCGCCAGTGCGTCCAGAACCTTGCCCGTCGTGGCGGGGAAGGGGCCATCATCAAAGGTCAGCACCACTTCGTGGTCGGCGAGTGCCAGCGTGTGGTCGTAGGTTTTCAACCCGATGGCCGCGCCGCCCTGCGTGCCCAGATCGATCGTGCGCGACGTGCCAAGGACATCGGGGCTCGAGCAATCGACCGGCTGCGCCGCCTGCACTGAAGCCGCGCACCCAAGGAGAAGCGCGAGCGCAAGGGCGATTTGCGTGCTGCGCACAGCCCGACAGGGTGAGAAAAGGGTTTTCAGGGGCAACGCAACATCTCAGGTTTTGAATTCGATCTTGGTCCAGACAGGCAGAACAAGGCGTCACCAAGGCGGGCAAAGCAGGAACAGCCTGTCTCGCCTGATTCGGACGCGGTCTGTTCGCGCTCTGACCAGAAAGTCCCGGATCGGGACTTGGCGCGCCATGGGAGGCGTAACGGCGTGTTCAGCTTTCCGCTATTTATCAAGGCGCTGGCTCCCGGTCGTTAACGCCTCTTTACCGGATCCCTTCACATCGTGCACAAAAGGTTTCCCAGCGATTGATCATGATGACCCAAGCCAAGCGTTCTCTCACCTCTCTCGCCCGCAAAGCTGCCGCCGTTCTCGGCTGCGGCCTCATGCTGTCTGGTTGCGGGGGCGGCGGTGGTGGCGGCGGCGATATGGTCAGCATCGCAGGTCTTGAGGTTTACGGGGACCAGCCGCACCCGCGCCAGTTTCAGATCCACGGCATCGACGTGTCGAAGTATCAGGGTGACATTGATTGGCGCACCGTGGCTGACAGCAATGTCCAGTTCGCGTGGATCAAGGCGACCGAGGGCGGCGATCACGTCGACTCAAAATTCTTCCAGAATTGGCAGGCCGCCAAGGCGGCGGGGCTGCCGCGCGGAGCCTATCATTTCGTGTACTGGTGCCGCACGCCGCAGCAGGAAATGGCGTGGTTTGAGGCGAATGTTCCTGTCGAGCCGGATGCCTTGCCGCCCGTGCTCGACGTGGAGGCGACACCGGAATCTCGCACCTGCAAGCGGCATCTTGAGCCCGGTCAGGCGCAAGCCGAGATGCGCGTGATGCTCCAGGAAATGGAGCGCCATTTTGGCAAGCGGCCGATGATCTACACCACGGTTGATTTCTACCAGGCGATCCTCGCCGATGGTGCGTTGTCGGATTACCCAATCTGGGTGCGCTCGACGAAATATCACCCGAGCGTGAAGTACAATCGCCCGTGGCATTTCTGGCAGTACCAGTCCGACGGTTCGGTGCCTGGAATCCGTGGCAAAGTCGATCGCAACGCCTTCTACGGCAGCCCGAAGGATTGGAAGGCGTTTATGGCCGGCGACATACCGCCAGCCGTGAATGTTCAACAAGCGCAGCGCTGAGTTTGAGATCGGCGCAGTGCGCGACTGGACTACCGAACGCGGCTGGCAAGGTCGTTCAGCAGCTTTAGCGCCTCATCCATCTGCACCGACAGTCGGTCGAGGTGCTTAGTCACTTCGTCAGCCTGATCCTTCTCAAACGCCACGCCGACGTCCCCCATTTTGCGCCAGATGACACGGGCGCGATGGGTCGCTGCGCGCAGCGGCACGTGCAGAATGAAAACGGAGGGGACTGTTGTCGGGTCCGTGACGGCTAGCTTTGCCCCGTGGTCGGTGTAATCCATCACGGAACAATCGCGATCAGCCTCCCCATGCCCGAGGTGAACTATGCCGCGCAGAAAGCTTCGTGTGCGCGGAAAACCGCGTTGTTCAATCGCTGGATCCATAGGTCGACTCCCAAAACGGCAGAGCTGGTTCTTCGAATAACCTAAAGCTTGACTATTAAGGTTACGTTTCGCGCGCCAGCCCGTGGTCTGTGATATCCATGGCGTCACGCGCTGAGACGTGTCTGACGGAGGGGAAGAGTTTCATGTTGACGCTTTGGGGCCGGGTCAATTCCACAAATGTCCAAAAACCGCTGATCTGCCTTGAGGAACTTGGTGTTCCCTTTGAGCGGCATGACGCGGGCATGGCGTTTGGTGTGGTCAAATCCGATGCTTATCTGGCGATGAATCCAAATGGGCGCATCCCGACACTTCAGGACGGAGATTTCGTGCTGTGGGAGTCAAACGCGATTGTCCGCTATCTCGGCGCGAAATTCGGCGTGGGGACGCTGCACCCTGCAAACCCGCAGGCCTATGCCGATGCGGACCGATGGATGGATTGGCAGCAGACAACGTTCGTCGGGCCTCTGACGGTCATGTTCTGGGGAACCGTGCGCGGCGTCGGCACCAAGACGGACGCCGAGATGGCCGACGCGCGGGCTAAACTTATCGAGTGCATGAACATTCTCGACAGCCTTTTGAGCGCGCGGGCTTTT
>CAIZGQ010000202.1 GCA_903932565.1 uncultured Hyphomicrobiales bacterium | reverse complement strand
GCATGCGGCCCACGCGGGTAACGCTGCAAATAAGTCCAATAGGCATTGGGCGAATTGGCGTGCCACGTGCGATCCCACGTGATGGCTTCGCGCCGTGCGGCCAGCAGCGCGCGCACACGTTTAGCTTGCGGGCTCGTTGGGTAAGCGGTGAGGAAATCCTGGTAGGCGCGGATCGTGTCGCGCTCCACCGCGATGCCATAGGCCTCATCCACCGAATAGTCCTGAATGGGCCGCGTGCGGGAGGCTCGTGCTTGCTGGCTGACAGCAGGCAGGGCGGGTGCATCGGCGGCACGCTCGAAGAACACCAGCGGCTCCGTCAGCGTGGAAGCATTCCACGGAACCTCAAGGCCCTTGGTCGTTTCATTCACCCGCAGGCGCACCTGCGCAAAGATGTCATTGATCGACAGGCCTTCGTGCATCATTTCGTTGAGGGCCTGCGCATAGGCTCCATAAGGGCCAGGTTCATTGGGGCCGATGGTGCCAGGTGCTGCGTTGAAGGCATAGAGCGTGCCGGGCTCAGGATCGATCAAGGCGAGGCCCCCAGCCAACTGGCCCTGCGGCAAAAAGGGTGTGGCGCGCGCCATGTCGAGCACGACGACACGGGCCTTGAGCGGAACCGCCGCCAGCGCGCGGGTGAAATCTGATAAGCGCAGCGTTTCGATGGGGATTGCGGACTCGCGCGGCAGTGTCGCTTCGACCGGCACGTAATAGTTTTCGCCGGAATATTGCAGGCCATAGCCGCTCAGATAAACGAAAGCTGTGGCATTCGGTCCGGCGTTCTGGGCCTTTTCAAGGAAGTCGCGAAACGCGCGGCGAATGGAATCCTGATCCAGATCGCGCGCACCCACCACATCGAACCCCGATTGCTTCAACGTTTCGGCCAGCAAGCCAGCGTCATTGGCCGGGGTTGCGAGCGCCCCTGCGCGGTAATCTGCGTTGCCGATGACAAGCGCGATGCGGGCATCAGGTGCAGGCGTTTGCGCGGACCCGATGGCTGGAAACAAACCGGCTGTGAGCAGCAGCGTCGCAATCGTCACAACACGGGAAAGGATGCGCGTACGTCGAAACATGTCGGGCTTTCCTTCGCTTTATCGATGCATACCACACAGGCCTGGCTGAACGGCCGCTGAATGCCCCTACGCGTTTGATCTGCCCATTCCATGATTAGACCGGTGGCGGGCTCGTCAGCCGCGCGACCTCGGCGCGCAGAATCGGCAAGACTTCTTTCTCAAACCATGGATTTTGCTTCAGCCAACCCGTGTTGCGCCAGGAGGGATGCGGCAATGCAATCAGATGCGGTGTCATCTCAAATCCGCGTCGCCAGTTGCGCACGGTTTCGGTCACCGATTGTCCTTTGGGTCGCGGAATTCCCAGCCGCGCAAAGTGGTAATCCTGCGCATAGGTGCCGATGGCTAAAATCGTTTCAGCCTGTGGAAGTGCAGCAAACAAACGATCATGCCAAGCCGCACGGCACTCGCGGCGTGGCGGCAGGTCGCTGCCCTTGGCATCATATCCCGGAAAGCAGAAGCCCATGGGAACAACCGCGACTTGCGCCGTGTCATAAAACGTCGCGTGGTCGATCCCCATCCAGTCGCGCAGCCGGTCCCCCGAGGGATCAGTGAAAGGCACACCACTTTTATGGACGCGCAGTCCCGGCGCCTGACCGCTGATGAACAATCGCGCGGTGGCCGAGACGCGCAGCACCGGGCGCGGCGCATGGGGCAGGGGTCCCTGCAAAGGTGCTTCCAGACACAGGCGGCACGCGCGGATATCCGCCAGAAGATCGCGCAGCGGTCCGGGCGACACCTGCGTCCGGTCGGCGTAAATTTCGCCGTCGCGTTCCAGGCGCTGCAAGAGAGTGAGTTTTGCCATTCAGATCGCTTTGGTAGGGGACAAACGGGGCTCTGCGCTGACTTTGGGGCAGAATGCGGGCAGGCGACGTTTTGTGCGACCGCATTTTGATAACATCGCTTTGCCGTTTCGGACACAATCCTTAACGCGGCAGCGCCCTCAGCGTGGCCGATTTGCGCCCATTTGCAAACCTGGTTTTGCGGTTATGGCAGAGGGGGTTGTGCCATTTCGGGACTGTTTAAAAAATCTCCAATTCGTCGCGGGGTTTGTCTGGCTTTGTCCAGTCATCATTAACGATTTGCCACCATAGTGCGGCTTCGAGTGCAGGACTTTCGTGGATAGCGCAGACACGTATGAGTGAAGTCACCGCTGAAATGATCGAGCGCGGCCGACGGGCGGACCCCGTTGTGTCGGCCAAACGGCGGCGTATCGCGCATGACGTTCGCGAGACGCGCGAACGGCTCACGTCTTCGGGCAGCGGCCATCGCGCCTTTGATGTTGAACTTCTTAAAATTTATGCCGAAAGCCGCAAAAGCGCGACGTTCGCGCAGATCGTTCTCGCGCTCACCATCGCCAGCATGGCCTCCTTGTGGGTGCCGATCGACCTGATTGGCCTGTGGCTCCTGGCCGTTGGTGGTTGTTTTGGCCTCAACCTTCTGGTCTGCCGGCAGTTTCTGAAGGCCCCGAACGAGACAAATGTCCGCTTGTGGAACCGACGCTTTATGTTGGCAGAAGCCGTGCAGGCCGTGGCGTGGGGTTGCCTCGTTGTACTCATGTATCGTGTGGAAGATCCCAACGCGCGCAGCTTTGTCCTGATTGCGCTTTTGATGATCGCTGCCATGAG
>CAIZGQ010000201.1 GCA_903932565.1 uncultured Hyphomicrobiales bacterium | reverse complement strand
TCGTATCAGGGGCTTTGCCTGTGATGTGACAAAGGCCGATCAGGTCGCGGCGTTTGCGGCGGGCGTGGCTGACTGGCGTGGGAGCGTCGATGCGCTTGTCAACAATGCCGGACAGGCGCGCGTCTCGACCTTCGCACAAACGACAGACGAAGCCTGGCGGGCCGAACTCGACCTCAAGTTTTTCTCGCAGATTTATCCGGTGCGCGCCTTCCAGCCGTTGCTGGAAAAAGCTGAAAAGCCCGCCATCGTGGCGGTGAATTCGCTGCTCGCCTACCAGCCAGAGCCGCACATGGTGTGCACCTCGGCCGCGCGTGCGGGCGTGCAAAATCTTTTGAAATCACTCTCGGTGGAATTGGCGCCGCGGATTCGTGTCAACGCTGTGCTGCTCGGCTTGATTGATTCCGGCCAATGGTCGCGCCGTTTTGAAGAGCGGTCGGACCGCGCCATGACCCGCGACCAATGGGTGGCGCAGATCGCCGCCAAGAAGGGCATTCCCCTCGGCCGCCTGGGCGAGTCTGAGGAAGTTGGCAAGGCCGTGATCTTTCTGGCGTCCGCCGCCGCGAGCTACATCACAGGTGCGCAGTTGGAAATTTCCGGAGGCGTCTCACGCTTTATGTGACTGACGCCTTTGCTCACGCCCGAAAATCAAAAAAACTTTGTTTCAGCCTTATCCAACGTTCGCAGAGCAGACCATGTCCAAGAACCTCACAGCGCCCACAACTCTGACCATGCCCGTTGGGGATCTCATCGCTAAGGCGCTCGCGGACATGGGCGTGACGACGATGTTTGGCGTGATTTCGATCCACAACATGCCGATCCTCGACGCTGTGTTTCGGCAGGGCCGCATTCGTTTTGTGCCAGCGCGCGGCGAGGCCGGCGCGATGAATATGGCGGACGCCTACGCCCGTGTGTCACGAAGCCTTGGCGTGGTGATTACTTCCACAGGCACGGCGGCGGGCAATGCGGCAGGGTCGCAGGTGGAAGCACTGACGGCCGGATCGCCTGTGCTGCACATCACCACAACGGTCGATACCGATTTGATGGATCGGGATCGTGCGGCCATCCACGATGTGCCACGCCAACCCGACATGCTGAAGGCGATTTCCAAGAAGTATTTCCGCCTGTGGGATGCACGCGCCACCGTGCCGATGCTTGAGGCCGCGATATCGGCAGCATTGTCTGCGCCGACGGGTCCGGTCTCGCTGGAAATCCCGGTGGATGTGCAGCGCCACGACGCACGTGTGCCCCTGCGCATTGTGCCGCCCGTGCTGACGCATGTGGCACCCGACGCGACGCTGCTGGATGAAATTGCGAGCCTTGTGAAAAGCGCGCGACGTCCTATGCTGTATCTGGGTGGGGGTGCGCGTAACGCCAGTGTGCAGGCAAAGGGACTGTTGGATCGGGGCTTTCTGGCCGTCACCAGCACCAATGGGCGCGCTGTGGTGCCAGAATCCGACCCGCGCAATCTGGGTGCGTTCAACATGACCCATGAGGCACAGGACATTTTTGATGCCTGTGATCTGATGATCGTTGTTGGCTCGCGTTTGCGCGGCAACGAGACGCGCAACAATGCACTGCGTCTGGGCCGTCCCCTGATCCAGATCGATGCCGAACCAAGCCAGGGCGGCCGCAATTACGAAGTGGATTTGTTCCTGCAATCCGAGGCGCATCTGGCGCTGCAGGGGCTTCTGGATCGACTGCCGACCAAGCTCAACACGGATGATGGTTTTGCAAAAACACTCATCGCCGCGCGCCAGAAAGGCGAGGCCGATCTTGTCGCGACGCTCGGACCTTACGCGAAGATTGCAGACGCACTGCGCGCCCGTGTGGCGAAGGGCCTGCATCCCTTTGTGCGTGATGTGACGATTTCAAATTCCACCTATGGCAATCGTTATGTGGATCTCGCCGCACCGCATCTGGGCGTTCATGCGCTGGGTGGTGGCATCGGGCAGGGTGTAGCCATGTCGATTGGGGCGTCTGTGGCCTCCAAGACCAAGACCATTGCGCTTGCGGGAGATGGCGGCGTGCAACTCAATCTTGGTGAGTTCACGACAGCGGTCGATGAACAGGCCGAGATCGTTTTCATCCTGATGAATGATCAGGCCTATGGCGTCATCTCCAACATTCAGGATGCGCAATACGGCAGTCGCCATGCCTATTGCCGCCTGCGTACGCCGGACTTCGGCCTGCTGTCGCAGGCCATCGGCCTGTCGCATATCAAGCTTACGTCGCTCGATGGATTTGAAGCTGAGCTTGATCGCGCGATTGCGACGCCCGGCCCGCACATGATCGAAATCGACATGCTGAGCATTGGCCCCTTTGCGCAATCCTTCGGCGGGCCTCCGGCGGGTGCTGCCGGGGGCGCGAAGTAATGTCGGGCGTGCATCTGGGTTTTATTGGATACGGCACCATCGCAACGCTGGCATTGGAAGCGCTGGCGCGGCATCGATCCGCGCCGCTCGAGTCTGTGATTTGCCTCGCGCGCCCCGAGGGTGTTGGCCGTGCCACGAGCCTGTTTGAAAATTGCCCAGGCCTGGCGAGGGAATTTCGCATCGTCACCGACATTTCGACGATGATCGCCGCAAGGCCACTTGTTGTTGCGGAAGCTGCGGGTCACGAAGCAGTACGCCTCAACGCCGTGCCGCTCCTGGAGGCTGGCATCGACATCCTGATCACGTCGACGGGCGCGCTGGCCGACAAGCAATTGCGCGCCGATATTGCGGCGGCTGAAGCGCAATCACGCGCAAAGCTGTCGCTATGTTCTGGTGCGGTCGGGGCGCTGGACGTGCTGGCTGCTGCCAAGCTCTCCGGGCTTGAAGAGGTGACGTACACATCGCGAAAGCCGCCACGCGCCTGGATGGGGACGCCAGCGGAGACCCGCATCGATTTGAAAAATCTCACATCGGAAGCCTGCTTTTATGAAGGCACGGCGGATGTCGCTGCGACGGACTTTCCGCTCAACGCCAATGTGGCAGCGACGGTCGCGCTCGTCGGGGCAGGCTTCGAGCGCACGAAAGTTCGTCTCGTCGCGGACCCAAACGTGGATCGCAACATTCATGAAATCCATGTCAAAGCGGCCTGTGCAGATTTCGACATTCGCATTGCCGGGCGTGCGGCAGCCGACAATCCCAAGACGTCACTGACAACAGCCTACGCACTGGCGGCAGACCTTGCTGCACGCTTTAGCTGATAAGGCTCAATCAATCACATAGATGCGGTTGGGAAACACATCGCGCGTACCTTCACGCGGCGGCACAGCCTTTTCCAGAAGCGCGCTGCACTGATCGATGGCGGAAACAAAACCATCTGCAATCTCGTCTTTTTTCATATGCGCAATCAACGTATCGACGGCTGTCTGCCATTCCTGTTGTTTGACAAGCGAGGCGACGCCATCGTCGGCAACGATGCGCGCATAGCGCTCGGCCTGCGAGACGAAGATCAGCACGCCGGTGCGCTCGGGCTTTCGGGCAAGGCCACGGATCATGAATTGCTCCATGGCGGCGCGGTGCGCGTGGCTGCGCTGCATGGCGCGCGGCACCAAAGCAGTGCGGATGGACGGGGCCGACAGCAGCATCAGCAACAGCGCAAACACAGCCAATTGCGCCAGCAGGATTCGTTCAACCGGCCAATGCGTCACGGCCACCAGCACCCACGGCAGAACAAAGGCTGGTAGCAGAGACCAGACCAGCGGCATGGTGCCGTAGCTTGAAGATGAGCGCGCCAGAACGCAGACGAGTTCGGCGGCTGTCTTTTCTTCGGCAGCTGTGATCGCCGCGCCGATGCGGGCTTGATCTTGCGTTGAGAGCGTCATCACCAACTCCCCGATGCGCCGCCGCCACCGGACGAACCACCGTCGCCAGAAAAGCCACCGCCACCACCGCCTCCCCCGCCACCGCCGGAGGACCAACCGCTGCTGCCGCCGCGCGATCCACTTGTCAGGATCACGTTGAGCAGAATTTGAAACACGATTTCACGACAGGTCCGGCAGAACAGCAGCATGGCGATAAAGGCGAGCAGCAGGATTGCTATCGTCGTATCGCTGATCGGCTGCGACTCCGTCGCCTGATCGGTGCGCAGAGACGGGCGTTTCTGCCAGTCAGCCGAATCCGTCGTCAAAACCGTAATAATGTCATCAACGCCGCGCGAGATGCCGCCGCCAAAGTCACCCGTCTTGAATTTGGGCGCGATGGCGTTGGTGATGATGATCTTAGAGAGCGCGTCAGTGAGCGTGCCTTCAAGGCCATACCCAACCTCGATGCGCACGCGGCGCTCGTTGGGTGCAACCAGCAGCAACACGCCATTGTTTTTCGTTTTTTCGCCAAGTTTCCAGGTGCGGAAAAGCCCATTGGCATAGGGCTCGATTTCCTGGCCTTCGAGGCTCTTGACGGTGGCCACGACCAGTTGAATGCCGGACTTTGTCTCCAGATCGCTGAGCTTTTGGATCAGCGACGTCTGGACGTCCGCTGGAATAATCCCCGCGCCATCGACCACGCGATCGGTGAGCGCAGGATAGACCGGATCAGCGGCTAGGGCGGGAGCCTGCGTGGCGATGCCGATGATCAGTGCCAGTGCCATGAGCCCCGCGGCACACAGGCTCGCAAACTCACGCAGAAGCTGCGTAAGGCCCTTCGGGCGAGAGAGCTGAGATGTCCCGGCCATGGCTTGGTGTCCTGCGAATGTGAAGAGCAGCGCTCGGTGCTCAGCGCTTCACATTCAGAACTTCACCACAGGTGGTGTCTGCGCCGCGTCATTGGCCGTGAACTCAGCCATGGGCTTGTTGCTGCGGAAGGCGGTTGCCGCCCACAAAATGCCGGGGAAGGTTTTCAGGTCGGTGTTGTAGACCCGCACCGCCTCGATGTAGTCGCGGCGCGCCACGGAAATGCGATTTTCCGTTCCCTCAAGCTGCGATTGCAGCGCCAGGAAGTTCTGGTTTGATTTCAGGTCGGGGTAATTTTCCGACACAGCGAGCAAACGCCCAAGAGCACCCGACAATGCGCCTTGGGCATCCTGAAATTGTTTTAGCTTGTCGGGATCGGTGAGCTGCGAGGCATCAATGCGGACTTGCGTCGCCTTGGCGCGGGCCTCGATCACCGCCGTCAGCACGTCCTTTTCCTGCTTCGCATAGCCCTGCACTGTGGACACAAGATTGGGGATCAGGTCGGAGCGGCGCTGATACTGATTCTGCACTTCGCCCCAGCGGGCCTTGGCCTGCTCTTCATCGGTCGGGATTGTGTTGTAGCCGCAGCCGGCGAGCGAAAGCCCCAGGCTGATGATGAGGATGCTGGTGCGCAGGCGAGGCAGGATGCCGGTCATGAACATGGTCTCCGGTTGGTGTCGGAGACCCTATGCGAAGCTCATGACAGGCGAAAGGGGTGGTCTCTCACAGCTTCAGCAGCACTTTTCCCATGGCCTCGCGCCGCTCCAGAACGCCCAGTGCTTCAACAGCGTCCTCCAGCGGATAGACGGCGTGAATGTGTGCCGAGAGTTTCCCCTCCGCCGCCCATTCCAAAAGGTCGGCGAAATCCTGCGCGGCTGCTTCGGGCTCCTTGTCGCCAAAGGCGCCCCAATAAACGCCGACCACGTCGCAACCCTTGAGCAAGGTCAGATTGAGGGGCAGTTTTGCGATAGCGCCAGCGGCAAAGCCCACCACCAGCAGCCGGCCACGCCAGGCAAGGCCGCGCACCGCAGCCTCGGACAGATCGCCGCCAACCGGATCATAGACGACATCAACGCCCCGTCCGCCGGTCAGCCGCTTCAACTCGTCTTTTAGGTCGACAACTGAATAGTCGATTGTCTCTGTCGCCCCGGCCTGTCGGGCGAACGCAAGCTTTTCGGGCGAGGACGCGCAGGCGATGACCTTCGCGCCCAGAATGCGGCCAAGCTCGACAGCGGCAAGGCCAACGCCGCCCGAGGCTCCCAACACAGCGAGAGTCTCGCCGGGTTTGAGACGACCCCGATCCCGCAGCGCATGGAGCGAGGTCCCATAAGTGATCATCAGGCCCGCGGCGACCTCGTCCGACACGCCATCGGGAATGCGCGTGACGCGGCTGGCTGGCAGCGCAATCATCTCGCGGGCGGCATTGTAACCAGACCAGCCGGAAATGCGGTCGCCAATGCTGAATTCGCTGACGCCCTCGCCGAGTGCCACAATGCGGCCGGAAAATTCCGCGCCGGGCGAGAACGGCAGGGCCGGCTTCACCTGATAGCGGTTCTGGATGATCAGCGTGTCCATGAAGTTCAGGCCGACATAGGCAATTTTTGCGAGAACTTCGCCGGGGCCGGGTGTGGGCGCTGGAATATCGTCAAGGACAAGGTTGCTGGCAGGACCATGGCTCTTGCACAGGATCGCTCGCATGGTCTTGCTCCCTCGAAATGACGTCTCTTTGAAATATCAGATGGCGCTGACGACGCCTTCGGCTTCAAGCGCCCGGCGCAAGCGTGTGAAGGCAAGCCGCAAACGGGATTTGACCGTGCCCAGCGGCAGACCCGTGCGGTCGGCAATCTGCGAATGGGAGAGGCCTTCAAAAAATGCAAGCCGCACAAGGCCAAGCTGCTCCTGCGGCAAGCCAGTGAGGGCACCGCGCACAAATTCCTCCCGCGACTGAATGTCGATGAGCACATCGGTGTCGGTGATGTTGTCGTCGGGAATGTCGAGGGCGTATTCGGCCGGGTCGTGAAAATCGAGTCGGTCGCGGCGCAGCGCATCGATGCGACGGTTGCGCGCCACGCGATAAAGCCATGTCGCGAGCGATGATTTTGAGGGATCGAACAGGTTTGCCTTGCGCCACAGGGTGACCATCACGTCCTGTGTCATCTCCTCCGCCGCCGCACGATCCACACCCAGCCGCACGAGATAAGCGTTCACGCGCGGGGCAAAATGGTCGAACAGCTGGGCAAAGGCCTCCCTGTCCTGATGCTCGGCAATTGCCGCGACCAGGGGAGCGTAATCAGCCGGGGTCAACATTGATGGACGCAATCATTCCCGGTGAATTATTCTGAACGCAAAGCTTGGCTGCATGCGCCAACCCAAACCACCATGCCACGTCTTGCAGGTGCGTCAAATTGGATGCTTGGTCGCAGGCAACGTGCAGAAACGCAAATATGGTTCATCGGCTGTTCGGAATTTTGCCCGTATCTTCTGGGCATCGAGGCGGGCGGCTGCCGCCGACCGCAGAACAAGGTATGATTCACAGATGATTCGATCCTTCCTCGCTTCCCGTTCGGCATCGTCCTTCGCGCTTGCTCTTGGCTTGAGCCTCCTCGCCTCGCAGGGCTTTGCCCAATCGTCGGGGTCGAAGCCTGCGGCCAAAACCAGCACGACCGCTGGCAAAGCCACGGGCGGCAAGCCTGCCGCCGAAAAGACGACCGCCTCCGGCAAGACAACGGGGAAGAAGGACACAAAGACCGAGGCTGCCCCGGGCAAGCCCGCGCTCGTCGGCACCTTCGGGGACTGGGGCGTTTATGTAGCGCCGGGCAAAAGCAAGACCTGCTATGCGCTGGCCCAGCCCAAAGAGCGGACCCCCAAAGATCTCAAGCGCGACCCCGGCTATGTGTTCATCTCGACCCGTCCGGCTGAGAATGTGCGCAATGAGGTCTCCATTGCCATGGGGTTCGACGTGAAGGCCGCGCCCGAGCCCAAAGCCGAGGTTGGCAGCGCGAGCTTCTCGATGGTGGCCAAGGGCGGCAATCTTTGGGTGAAGAACGCTGCTGAGGAGGGCCCACTTCTGGAGGCCATGCGCAAGAGCGGCAAGATGGTCGTGCGGGGTGCCTCCATGAAGGGCAACGTCAGCGTCGACACCTACGTTCTGGCCGGGCTCTCGGAGGCATTGGGCCGCATCAAGAAAGAATGTCCGTGACCCAATTTGGAGGAGCGGTCGGCTGACCCCGAGCTTCGCCACAGTCGTTCATTTGTGAAGCATAAGCTTCGCTAAACGCAACTCCTGTCCATCTTCATCCTGCCCAACTTAAGTGTGAGCCCCGTGCGCTTGTTCGCGAGGGGCCGCTTGGCGCATATTGCGCCCATTCTGAAGAATGATCCGGGGAAACGCAGCAGTCGCTTTTGATGCGCCTGCAGCCAGGAGATGAAGATGTCGGAGAAGCTCTATCCCGTCAGCCCTGACTGGGCGAAACGCGCCTTCGTTGATGAGGCTGGCTACAACGAGATGTATGCCAGATCCGCCAAGGACCCGGAGGGCTTCTGGCGCGAGCACGGCAAGCGCATCGACTGGATCAAGCCCTACACCAAGGTGAAGAACACGAGCTACGATCCGCACAATGTGTCGATCAAGTGGTTCGAGGACGGCACCACCAACGTCGCGATGAACTGCATTGACCGGCATCTCCCAAAGCGCGCCAATCAGACCGCCATCATCTGGGAGGGTGACGATCCCAACGACACCAAGCACATCACCTATGCCGAGCTCTCCGACCAGGTGAACCGGTTTGCTAATGTGCTGAAAAGCCATGGTGTTGCCAAGGGCGACACGGTGACGATCTACCTGCCGATGATCCCGGAAGCAGCCTACGCCATGCTCGCCTGCGCCCGCATCGGCGCGGTGCATTCCATCGTCTTTGGCGGCTTCTCACCGGATTCGCTGGCCGGCCGTATCGAGGGCGCAAAATCCAAGGTCGTGATCACGGCGGATGAGGGTCTGCGCGGTGGCCGCAAGGTGCCGCTGAAAATCAACGCCGACGAGGCGATCAGGAAGACCGGCGATGTCGTCAAGACGTCCATTGTGGTCAAGCGCACCGGCGGCAAGGTCGACTGGGTCGAGGGCCGGGACGTGTGGTGGCACGAGGCGGTCGAGAAAGCCTCTGCCGTCTGCCCGCCGACGGAAATCAACGCCGAGGACCCGCTATTTGTCCTCTACACGTCCGGCTCGACGGGCGCGCCCAAGGGCGTCGTCCACACCACCGGCGGCTATCTTGTTTATGCGTCGATGACGCACCAGTACGTCTTCGATTATCACGAGGGTGATATCTATTGGTGCACGGCCGATGTCGGCTGGGTCACGGGCCACAGCTACATCGTCTACGGACCGCTCGCCAACGGCGCGACGACGCTGATGTTCGAGGGCATCCCGAACTACCCGTCGATCTCCCGGTTCTGGGAGGTCATCGACAAGCACAAGGTCAACATTTTCTACACGGCTCCGACTGCCATCCGCTCGCTGATGGGCGCGGGCGAAGAGCCGGTGACGAAAACAAGCCGCGCATCCCTGCGGCTATTGGGATCGGTCGGCGAGCCGATCAACCCGGAAGCCTGGGAATGGTACCATCGCGTGGTGGGTGATGGGCGCTGCCCAATTGTCGACACGTGGTGGCAGACGGAAACCGGCGGCATCCTGATCTCGCCGTTGCCCGGCGCCATTGGCCAGAAGCCGGGCTCGGCGACAAAGCCGTTCTTTGGCGCGAAGCCCGAGATCGTCGACGCCAATGGCGTCGTGCTGGATGGCGCCTGCGAAGGCAATCTGGTGATCGCCGACTCGTGGCCGGGGCAGATGCGCACCGTCTATGGCGATCACGAGCGCTTCGTGCAGACGTATTTTTCAACCTATCCCGGCAAGTATTTCACCGGCGATGGCTGCCGCCGCGATGAGGATGGCTATTACTGGATCACGGGCCGCGTGGACGACGTGATCAATGTGTCGGGCCATCGCATGGGCACGGCAGAAGTTGAAAGCGCGCTGGTGGCGCATCCCAAGGTGTCCGAGGCCGCTGTCGTTGGCTATCCGCACGACATCAAGGGGCAGGGCATCTACGCCTATGTCACTCTGATGGGCGGCGAAGAGCCGACCGAGGCCCTGCGCAAAGAGCTGGTGGCCTGGGTGCGCAAGGAAATCGGGCCGATTGCCTCGCCCGATGTGATCCAGTTTGCGCCAGGCCTGCCCAAGACTCGCTCGGGCAAAATCATGCGCCGCATTCTCCGCAAGATTGCCGAAAACGAGTTTGGCGCCTTGGGAGACACCTCGACGCTGGCCGATCCCACCGTGGTGGACGATCTGATCCAGAACCGCCCGAAGTAGGGGGCGCGATACCCTCATCCGTCACGCTCCGCGTGCCACCTTCTCCCAAGGGAGAAGGATAACCCTCTCCCACGGGAGAGGGTGGTTGGCGAATGCCGACCGGGTGAGGGGCAGCAGAACCTCATCCCCTTCCCCCTTCTCTTTTGCGCGCGAGTCCGCTTAATTGGCGCATCGTATAATGACCAAGGGGGAAGTGCGTGACCAAGGACCTGTCATCGGGCCGCCGAGAATTTTTTAAAGTATCCGCCGCCGCCATCGGCGCGACGGCGCTGGCCGGTTCCGCGCTCACCACGTCGGCGCAGGCGGCAACGCCGAAGTTCAAGAGCGAAGAGCATTGGGCCCAGAAGGGCGATGTGAAGCTCTACATGTATCGCAAATATGTCGACGATGGCGTGAAGAACAAGCCGGTTTTGTTTCTCGTTCACGGCTCGTCATTCTCCGGTCGCGGTGGCTTCGACCTGCAGGTGAAGGGCCACCCCAATTATTCCTTCATGGAGGAATTTGCGGACCATGGTTTCGATGTCTGGACCCTCGACCATGAAAACTATGGCCGCTCCACAAGGACATCGAGCAATTCGGACATTCGCTCGGGCGCGGATGATCTGAAAGCCGGGTTCCGTGTTGTCGAAAAAGTGACGGGGCAGAAGGCGCTCCGCGTCTATGCGCAATCGTCGGGCGCGATCCGCTCAGGCGTGTTCGGCATGGAAGAGCCCGACCGGATTGAGCGACTTGTGTTGGACGCCTTCACCTGGACGGGCGAAGGCGCACCGGAAATCATGGCGCGGCGCGCGCAGGTGGAGAGCTACAAAGCCAAACCCACACGCGAGATGACCCGCGACAGCTTCCGTCGCATCTTCAGCCGCGACGATCCCTCGACGTTCGAGCCCGCCATGGCAGAAGCGTTGGCCGATTATGAATTGGCCTTGGGAAATACCGCACCAAGCGGCACATATCTTGATATGGCGATCCACATGCCGATGGTCGACCCGACCAAGCTGCCGTTCCCCGTGTTGATGACGCGCGCGGCAACGGACGGCAATGCGACTGAAAAAGAGCTGATGGATTTCTTCGCGCTGCTGCCCAACAAGGACAAGCAGTTCGCCATGATGAAGGGCGTCGCGCATGTCGCCGTGCTTGGGATCAATCGCCATCGCATCTGGCATGTGATGAAAGAGTTCTTCACCTATCCCGATATTCGGACAGTCTGAAAAAAGCCAAGTCAACAAAGCGGCTTTGCCGATTTCCGCATCGGCAGAGCCGCTTTTATTTTGCGGCGAATTTTCCCGCATATCGGCGCACAGCGTCCGACACAGCCTCACGCTCGCGCGGGCTTAGCGAATTCAACTGCTGGTCGAGCCAGTCATCCTTCACGCCAGCCGAGCGGGCCAGCAGGTGCCATTTCATGGCTTCCACCATGTTCTTGGGCACGCCACGCCCGGCCGCATAAAGGCGTGCGGCGCGGTTTTGCGCGACGGGATTGTTGGACGCGGCAGCCTTTAGGAAATAACGCGCCGCTGCGGCCTCATCTTTTTCAACACCATCACCGTTGAAAAGCGCGATGCCATACTCGACCTGCGCACCGGTGTTGCGGTCGTCTGCGGCGCGGCGCATCCAATCAGCCGCGATCTTCGCATCCTGCGGCACGCCCTTGCCCGCGTGATA
>CAIZGQ010000200.1 GCA_903932565.1 uncultured Hyphomicrobiales bacterium | reverse complement strand
GCAAGGGCACGTGCATGACGAGCACTGCGGTCATGATCATGCGCACGACCATCAAGCACATCACAAACACGGCCACGGTCACACGCATGACTGATGGGTCCGGTTTGGGGTCGATTGATCTCAAGCTTTTCTTTTGGTTGTCACCGGCGTTTCCGGTTGGGGCGTTTGCCTATTCGCACGGACTTGAATGGGCCGTGGAGACGGGCGACATCAAAAATGCCGCGACCTTGCAGGCCTGGATGGATGACCTGTTTGCGCAGGGCTCAGCCCGCAACGATGCGTTGCTGCTGGCGGCCGCGTTTCGTGCCACCGCTGCAAAGGACGATCCCGCCCTTCGCGATGTGAATGATCTCGCATTGGCCTTGTCGCCTTCGCGTGAGCGGCATCTTGAGATTGCGTCGCAGGGAACGGCTTTTGTGACGGCCGCGCGCGCTGCCTGGTCCTGCGCTGCGATCGAGCGCTTCGCAAGCCTCGTTACCGAGGCCGCTTATCCTGTGGCGCTTGGCGTGCTTGCTGCCGGGCACGGTCAGGATTTGGCAGCCACACTGCGGGCCTATCTGTCAGGATTTGCGGCCAATCTGGTGTCGGCCGCTGTGCGGCTTGGCCCTATCGGTCAAACGGATGGTCAGCGCACATTGGCAGGCCTCTTGCCAACACTTGAAAGCTGCACGGCATTTGCCTTGCAGGGAACGCTGGACGATCTTGGCGGCGCAGCGTTGCGCTCCGACATCGCCTCCATGCGCCATGAAACACAATATTCGAGGTTGTTCCGATCATGACGGCACCGATTGCATCCACTACACTCGCGCGCTCGCAGCACGGCCCTTTGCGCATTGGCATCGGTGGGCCTGTGGGCTCCGGCAAAACGGCGCTGATGGAACAATTGTGCAAGCGGCTGCGCGACCGTTATGACATCGCCGCCATCACCAATGACATCTACACAAAGGAAGACGCGCGCATCCTCACCGAGGCAGGCGCGCTCACGCCGGACCGGATTCTCGGGGTTGAGACGGGCGGCTGTCCGCACACCGCCATTCGCGAAGATGCCTCGATCAACCTTGCAGCAGTCGACCAGATGTCGGCGCGCTTTCCCACGCTTGATTTGATCCTCATTGAATCAGGCGGGGACAATCTGGCCGCCACGTTTTCGCCGGAACTCGCAGACCTGACGATTTACGTGATCGACGTCTCAGGGGGTGAAAAAATCCCGCGCAAAGGTGGCCCGGGCATCACGCGATCCGACCTCCTGATCATCAACAAGATCGATCTTGCGCCTTATGTGGGTGCGTCTTTGGAGGTCATGGAAAAAGACGCAGCGCGGATGCGCAAGGAACGCCCCTTTGTCATGACCAACATGAAAACCGGCGAGGGCCTTGAGACCATCATTCGGTTCATCGAAACCCAAGGTGGCCTGACGGCCTGAATCGGCGTCCGTTTTTCATTAGAAATCGCTGGTGAGACCTTTGATCTCCCAGTCGCCGTAGCGCACCGGATCAAGCCCACCACGTCCAGCGATTTCTGTAGGTGCGTCTGAATTCTGCTGGGCCGCGAGGCGACGGCGCTCCTCAGCTTCGGCCAGAGCGCGCTGCGCCGCTGGGGACAATGTCTTTACTGTCGTTGAGACCGGAATTTCACCAAACGCGGCATCCGGAGACCCAGCGGGGCGGGTCGATGACGTCTCGTCAGCAGACATGGCAGTGTCCTTCAAAGTGATGCGTCCAAGGTTGGCTGGCCCAATTCTGATCTTTGATCAGCCACGTGGAGGCAAACCAATGGAAGCGCAAGGGCTGAGGGCCGCGCCCGGCCGCCGCAGGCTCGTGACGCGAGCGGTCAATCCTGTTGAAAACGCGAGGCTGTTATCAGAACCGAGGACGCAAATCCTGGAAGCAAGCTCCGGGCGTGGCGCAACGTCCATCATCGTGATAGGTCGAACTTCAGGAACGGATCAACCGGGGGGTTAAGGGTCGATTCGCTTTTCTAAAAATGCTTTTCGACCTTCTCATGGTGCGCACGGATGCGTTGCCGGACGGAGGGCCCAGCCGGAACATATGCCTTTGAAATCCCCTCATCGTTCGCAGCCGCCTGTCCCCGAGCCGATCGTGCCGGGACTTGCCGCGCGCATGGCCGCCGCAACATCGCTGGCTGAAATCGTGAACGGTCGCCACACGCTTGAGGACCGATTCGGTGCCGAGGGCGTGGCCCGAATGAGCGATCTCGAGCCGCGCGACCGCGCGTTGGCGCGCTCCATCACGACAGTTGCGCTGCGGCGCCTTGGAACATTGCGGGCGGTGCTGGCGAAGTTTCTGGAAACCGGCCTGCCGAAAAAAGCCATTGGCCTGGATTGGATTCTTGTCGTTGGGGCGGCACAGATTCTGTTTCTCGACGTGCCGGACCACGCGGCCGTCGACCTTGCGGTGCGGGCTGCGCGGCGCGATCAGCGCACGAGCCCGTTCGCCGGGCTCGTCAACGCCGTGCTGCGCAATGTGATTCGCGAGCAGGAGGGGTTGGTCGATTCCTTCGATGCGTTGATCGATACCCCGGCCTGGCTCGCCGCCCGCTGGCGCGCCAATTACGGCGAGGCCACCATGCGTGCCATTGTCGCGATGCATCGCGAGGAGCCCACGCTTGATCTCAGCGTCCGGGAAGATGCTGCGGGTTGGGCCGAAAAGCTTGGTGGGTTTGTGCTGCCGACAGGCTCTGTGCGCCTCACGAGCCATGTCGCTGTGCCAGAGCTTGAAGGCTACGACGAGGGCCGCTGGTGGGTGCAGGATGCTGCTGCCGCACTCCCGCCCAAATTGCTGCGCCCGGAGGCAGGCGAGCGCATCATCGATTTGTGCGCGGCACCGGGCGGCAAAACCGCAACTCTGGCAGCGGCCGGGGCGCAGGTGACAGCCCTGGATCGCTCAGCTGAGAGGCTGAAGCGTCTGGCGATCAATCTGGAGCGGCTTGGGCTTGTTGCAGACATCGCCGTCGGTGATGTGCTGACCTATTCGGGCGAACCCTTTGATGCGGTCCTGCTGGATGCGCCGTGCACGGCAACGGGCACAATCCGCCGCCATCCGGATGTGGCACTAACGAAAAAGTCGTCTGACATCGCCACGCTGTCAGCCTTGCAGTCGAGGATGCTGGATCGCGCCTTCGAGCTTTTGGCGCCGGGCGGGCGGCTTGTCTATTGCGTCTGCTCGCTCGAGCCGGAAGAAGGCGAGGCGCAGATTGCAGCCCTGCTGCGGCGCAATCCTGATGTGGAGCGCATGCCCATCACGGCGCAGGAGATTGGCGGTTTGGCTGAGTGCCTGACAGCAGAGGGCGACTTGCGCACCCTGCCGTCACAGCTTGCCGATGCCGAGCCCCGGCGCGCTGGTCTTGACGGATTTTTCGCCGCCCGGTTGATCCGCAAGCAAGCACGCGGCCGCTGACACGACGTCCACCAATCAACCCGATTGCGAGGATTGCCTGATGTCGAAACCCCAATCTCCACTTTGGCCGGGCGTGCCGTTTGCCCTGGGCTCGGCACTGCTGTTTGGCGCATCCGCACCGCTCTCGAAGGCGCTGATGGGCTCGATCGACCCATGGCTTCTGGCAGGCATACTTTATCTGGGTGCAGGGTTCGGTCTCGCCATCGTGCAACTGGTGCGCGGGCGGATCGGGCTGCCAAGTGCGGAGGCGCAACTTCAGGGCTCCGACATTCCGCGTCTTTTAGCGGTTATTTTCTTTGGCGGCATTCTGGGATCCTTGTTCCTGATGTTCGGCTTGAGCCGGACCAGTGCGTCCACAGGCTCTCTGCTTTTGAACCTTGAAGGCCTCGCGACCCTATCGATGGCTTGGATCGTGTTTCGCGAAAACGTGGATCGCAGATTGTTGCTTGGCGCAGCTGCGATCCTTGGCGGCGCGGTGCTTCTGTCCTGGACGGGTCATGGATTGCACCTTGATGCGGGCGGGCTCTGGATCGCGGCGGCCTGTCTGTGCTGGGGCATCGACAACAATCTGACGCAGAAACTCTCGGCCGCAGACCCGATGCAGATCGTGATGATCAAGGGGCTCGCGGCAGGTCTCGTCAATGTCGCGCTGGCTTTGAGCCTGGGCGCGCCGTTGCCTGGCGCTGCGTTCATTGCGATTGGCGCTTTGGTCGGATTTTTTGGCGTCGGTGTCAGTCTTGTGCTGTTCACCCTGGCGCTGCGCCATTTGGGAACGGCTCGCACCGGGGCCTATTTCTCGACCGCACCCTTTATCGGCGCGGCACTGGCCGTCGTTTTGTTTCACGACAGCGTCAGCCTGCAATTGCTTGCGGCGGGGTGCCTGATGGCGTTGGGCGTGTGGCTGCACCTCTCCGAGCAGCATGATC
>CAIZGQ010000199.1 GCA_903932565.1 uncultured Hyphomicrobiales bacterium | reverse complement strand
GCCATTCCGCCTTGCACGGTCGCGTTGCAAACAGCCTCGACAAGTCGCGCAATATCGTTGAACGGAATGCGCCCTGCCAAAAAAGCGCCCACGGCGATCTCGTTGGCAGCGTTCAAGACTGTTGGCAGCGCGCCCCCTTCCGCCAGAGCGTGACGGGCGACGCGCAGTGCCGGGAAGCGCTCGAAATCCGGCGGCTCGAACGTCAGCGCCCCCAAGGCCGCAAGATCGAGCTTTCGGGCGCCGGTTGCGACACGCTTTGGATAGGCAAGGCAATGCGAGATCGGCACCTGCATATCCGGCACGGCCATCCCGGCAATCACCGCGCCGTCTGTAAACGTCACCAGCCCGTGGATGATGGATTGCGGATGGACCAGCACATCCAGCCGATCAGCCGCAATCCCGAACAGATGATGCGCCTCGATCAGCTCCAAGCCCTTGTTCATGAGGCTGGCGGAATCGATGGTGACCTTCGAGCCCATGGACCAATTGGGATGATTGAGCGCCTGTGCCGGCGTTGCAGCCGCAATCGCCTGCGCCGACCAGGTGCGGAACGGACCGCCCGAGGCTGTCAGGATCATCCGGTCGAGTTGCGTCAGGTCGTGACCAAGAAGCGCCTGGAATATGGCGTTATGCTCGGAATCCATCGGCAGGATTTGCGCGCCGGTGCGGTGCGCGGTGCGCATGACCGGCCCTCCTGCGCACACCAGCGTTTCCTTGTTGGCGAGAGCGACCGTGCGCCCCGCCTCTAGCGCCGCGTGGGTCGGCAAAACGCCGGCAGCCCCGGCGATTGCCGCCACCACAAGATCGCACTCATAAAGTGCCGCCTCGATGATCGCCTCAGGCCCTGCCCCAGCGCGAATCCCTGAGCCACCAAGCGCTTCTTTCAGTGCGCTGAGGCTATCGGGATCAGCAAGGGCGGCAAATTCAGCGCCAAGCGCGATGGCGGTTTTGGCCAAAGCCTGCGCGTCGCGGCCACCCGCCACGGCACGGACCAAAAACTGTCCCGGCGCACCGGCGATGACACTGGCAACCGACTGGCCGATGGACCCGGTCGCGCCCAAAATCACCAGCCGACGCGGCGCATCGGACCGCGCCGCAAGGGCGGCGGATTGCGCGCCGGGCCGCAGGGCATCGCGAACGTCTGCTGTCATGCGGGGTCTGTCATCCGTGTTTCAACATGTTCCCCGCCCAAAGGCGGATCAGACGTGAACTGAAGTTTCAACACTACCATTGGAAAAGCCCCTGCCCGGCGGCCAGAACACCAGCCCGCGCCACACCGATCACGGCTGCGAAAACGGCGGCTGCAATGAACCCATCCAGCCGATCCATCACGCCGCCATGGCCAGGAATGAGGTGGCTTGAATCCTTCACATCGAACGTCCGCTTGAGACTGGATTCAAAGAGATCGCCGCCCTGCGAAAT
This sequence comes from uncultured Hyphomicrobiales bacterium, assembly GCA_903932565.1. Lineage (GTDB taxonomy): Bacteria > Pseudomonadota > Alphaproteobacteria > Rhizobiales > Beijerinckiaceae > Terripilifer. The sequence goes on along the minus strand of CAIZGQ010000199.1, from coordinate 731 downwards.
GATGGCTGCTGCAAGGCAAAGTGCGAACACAGGCAGCGGCGAAAACAGCGTCCACCCAACGCACATGAGAATCACAAGGCTGCCGGAGACAGCACCGCAGGTGACGCCCGTTACAAAGCCGGACCACGTCTTTTTGGGCGACACGCGCGGCCAAAGTTTTGGGCCGCCGATCAGGCGCCCGCCGAAAAATGCCATGACGTCTGTCACCCACACAACCGCAAAAAGCCAGATGATGGACTGCCAACCGTAGAAAACAGAGAGCCGCAGCAGCGCCACGGACAGGATGAGTGCCGCTGCATAGGCAACACCAGCGGCGTTCCACACGCGTTTGCCGGGACCTGCGAGAAGTGCCGTCACCGCGCAACCAAGCAACGTGAGAAACAGCGCAAAATCGAGCGCCAGATCGACCATACGGTCCGCGGCCAGCACAACAAACAAAACGCCAAAGAGAAGCCTGGCACGCGGGTGATTGCCTCCAACCATGCGCTGCCATTCCCAAACAATGGCGACACTGGCTGCAAGCCAGAACAGGCCGAACCAGATGCCGCCCGCCCAAAGGGTTGCGAGTGCGAGTGCGACCAGGACAACAGCGGACGCAGCGCGGGGCAGCAGGTCGCGCATGGGCGAACGGCTGGCGGCAACAAGGAGAGATAATCCCGGATCAAGCTCCGGCGGCGGGGATATCGATTCACCCATTAGCGTGCGGTCTTCGCACTAAGGTCAGAGGGCTC
>CAIZGQ010000198.1 GCA_903932565.1 uncultured Hyphomicrobiales bacterium | reverse complement strand
GCTGGAAGACAAGCACGCGTTTGCGGCCATTCTGACAAAAGCGGGCCACAAGCCGCTGGATTGCCCCATCAGCGGCACCGGTGCGCAGGCCGTCAATCGCGATCTCATCATCTATGCCAGCGGCGATTCGGAGGCGATCAAGACGGCGATGCCGTTGTTTGCCGATTTTTCAAAGCAGGCTGCGGATGTGGGCGCGTTTGGAAACGGTACGCGCATGAAATATGTGGCCAACCACCTGGTGGCGATCCACAATGTGGCAACGGCCGAAGCCATGATCATGGCCGAAAAGGCCGGTCTCAATCTTGATCAGGTGGTGGAGCTGGTGGGCGGCGGGGCCGGTGGCTCCCGCATGTTCCAGATGCGCGCCCCGATGATGGTGAAACACGTCTACGAGCCCGCCACGATGCGCATCTCCACGTGGGATAAGGATATGCACATTATCGGGGCATTTGCGGCTGAGCTGAACGTGCCCACGCCCATCTTCAATGCCACGATCCCGATTTATGACGAGGCACTGCGCATGGGCCTTGGCCCGCAAGACACGGCCGCCGTTCACACGGTGATGTCGAGCGGAATGAAGTCGTAAGGTATCAAGAAACCTGATGAGGTGGGCCAGAAATGCTCATTTCCTCAGGGTCTCAAGCAACCATAATCTCTCGCCAGTCCGCAGTGTGAAAATCAAGAATGTGCAGTTGCGGACGGCGGGATTAAGTAAAGTCTGGGAGGACTTATGCCGGCATCCACTCTTCAAGGTTCGATGGCGATCGATTGGGATGTGGCCATCAAGATGGATGATGGCATTGAGCTGCGCGCGGATATCTTTCGTCCTGCGGCTGCCGGAACATATCCGGTTCTTCTGACATATGGGCCTTACGCAAAGGGCCTTGCATTCCAGGATGGATATCCAAGCGCCTGGCAGCGCATGATCATGGAACATCCCGATGTTGCATATGGTTCGACCAACCAGCATCAGAATTGGGAAGTGGTTGATCCGGAGAAATGGGTCCCGCACGGCTACATTTGTGTGCGCGTGGACTCGCGTGGCACGGGGCGTTCACCGGGCTATGTCGATCATTTCTCGCCGCGTGAAACAAAAGACTTTTACAATTGTGTCGAGTGGGCGGGCGTGCAGCCCTGGTCAAACGGCAAGGTGGGCCTGAGCGGCGTCTCCTATTATGGCATCAACCAATGGCATGTTGCCTCGATGCAACCGCCACATCTTGCCGCCATGTGCATCTGGGAAGGCTCGGCCGACTGGTATCGCGACATGACCCACCACGGTGGAATCCTGTCGACCTTCTGGGCCAATTGGTACGACATGCAGGTCAAGACCGTGCAATACGGACTTGGTGAGCGCGGACCGCGCAGCAAGGTCTCCGGCTTGCTGGTGTGTGGCGACGAGACGATGTCGGACGACCAGCTTGCGGCCAACCGCTGCAGCTTTGGCGATGAGATCCTCGCTCATCCGCTTGAGGACGAGTATCACAAAGTCCGCAGTGCGCAGTGGGACAAGATCAATGTGCCGTTCCTGTCGGCAGCCAATTGGGGCGGGCAGGGGCTGCATCCGCGCGGCAATTTCGAAGGGTTTATGCGCGCAGCGTCCAAGGACAAGTACCTTGAGGCCCATGGCCTTGAGCACTGGACGCACTTTTACACCGATTACGGTCGCGACCTGCAGAAGCGGTTCTTCGATCACTTCCTGAAGGGCGAAAACACCTGGACCAACGAGCCGCAGGTTCGGCTTCAGGTTCGGCATGTCGACAAGTTCGTTGAGCGCACGGAGCACGAGTGGCCGATCGCACGCACGCAATGGACCAAGTTCTATCTCGATGCGCATGCACAGACTCTGTCGCTGGAGCCGCCCAAGACAAGCGCACACATGTCATTTGCAGCGCTTGGCGATGGGCTGACCTTTGTGTCTGCCCCCATGGGCAAGGATACCGAGATAACCGGGCCGCTGGCGGCCGGTTTGAAAATCTCGTCGTCCACAAACGACGCCGATCTCTTCCTTGTCTTCCGCGTGTTTACATCCGACATGCGCGAGGTGACATTCGTTGGCGCGATTGATCCGCACACGCCCATTGCACAAGGCTGGTTGCGCGCCTCCCATCGCAAGCTCGATGAGACCCTGTCAAAGCCCTGGCGTCCCTATCATACGCACGATGTCGCTGAACCGTTGACGCCCGGCAGTGCGGTCGATGTGGCCGTCGAACTCTGGCCAACTTCGATTGTCGTGCCAGCGGGATATCGCATTGCCCTGAGCGTGCGCGGCAAAGATTATGAATGGCAGAAGACGACGGGCGCGCGCCTGTCCAACTTCAAAAATGAGCTGCGCGGTTGCGGTCCATTTCTCCATGATGACCCGCGCGATCGACCGGTCGCTGTGTTTGGCGGGACCACAACCCTGCACCTTGATCCGCAGGGATTGAACTTCGTTTTGTTGCCTATCGTCCCATAAGGCGAAGGCAACAAAAGTCTTGTCACCCGAGCTGTTGGCTCACACAAAGGGAAACGTCCAATGACCATTTCACGTCGTCATCTCATCCAGGGTGCCGCAGGCTTTGCCTCCATGGCAGGCTTGTCAGCTGGTGTTTCAACCCGCGCCTTGGCACAGTCCGCCGAGCCCATGCGTCTGGGACTTTTGACCGTCAAGACAGGACCTTTGGCGTCCGGCGGTATCGATATGGAACGCGCGCTGACAATGTTCCTCAAGGAGCGCAACAACGAACTTGCAGGTCGCAAGGTTGAACTGATCGTTGCTGACACGGCAGGCGTGCCCGCCACAGCGCGCACAAAGACGCAGGAACTTGTCGAGAAGAACAAGGTTCATGCGCTCGTTGGTCCGCTCGCCGCGTTCGAAGCGCTGGCGATTGATGACTATCTGCGCGAAGTCAAAATCCCGACGCTGTCGGTCGCAGCCGCTGAAGACATGACCCAGCGCAAGCCCAATCCCTGGTTCGTGCGCGGAACATCGAGCTCGGCCCAATGTGCCCATCCCATGGGCGAATATTGCGCCAAGGAACTTGGCTACAAGCGCATGATCACCATTGGTGACGACATCGCGTTCGGCCAGGAAATGTCAGCCGGCTTCCAGCGCACGTTCGAAGACAACGGCGGCAAGATTGTCCAGAAGTTGTTCCCGCCGCTGACGGCCCCTGATTACGGCACCTATGTCGCGCAGCTGAAGAACGATGTGGACGCGATCTTCCTGGCTTTTGCGGGATCGAACGGCTTCCGCTTCGTGCGCCAGCTGAACGAATACGGCCTTCTGAGCAAAGTGAAAGTCGTTGGCGGTATGACAGCGCTTGACGAAGCTGTGCTGCGCAACATGGGTGATGAAGCGCTTGGGATCATCACCACCTGCTGGTACTCGGCCGATCTGAACACACCGATGAATACAAAGTTTGCCACAGCCTTCCGGGACCAGTTCAAATACGACCCGGGTTTCTATGCGGCTGGCACCTACGTCGAAGGCCAGGTTCTGGAAGCCGCAATGACCGCAACCAAGGGCAATGTCGAAGACAAGGAAGCCTTGATGAAGGCGTTGCGCGCTGTGAAAATGGAAACGGTTCGCGGGCCGGTTCGCTTTGATGAATTCGGCAACGTTGTCGGTGACATCTATATCCGCAAGGTCGCCCGCAAGGATGGTCGCCTCGTCAATCAGGTGATCAAGACCTACAAGGACGTGAGCCAATTCTGGACCTATGACCAGAAGGCGTTTCTTGCAGCGCCTGTCTATTCGCGCGAAAGCCCCGCAGCAAAGTTCCTTGAGAACTGAGCTTTACAAGAAGTCGTCAATAAGCGCGGATCGGGGGAGTTCCCATGCAGTTCTGGGTTGTGCAAGGCCTCAACAGTCTCGCACTCGGCGGATTGTTGTTTCTGCTGGCGTCCGGGTTCTCGCTTATTTTTGGCCTCATGCGTCTGGCAAACCTGACGCATGGCGCGATGTTCATGCTCGGCGCTTATATCGGTGCCGGGCTGATGCGCAGCGTGGACGGCGTCAGTCTCTGGGTTGCCGCCATCGCCGGCGGTCTCGGCGTTGCGCTGTTTGGCTGGGTGCTGGAGCGTTTCATCCTGCGGCGCCTGCCGGACAATCCGCTCGGTCAAGTTCTCGTCACGCTCGGCGTCGCCTTCATCATTGCGGACGCATGCCTCTTGATCTGGGGTGGGGATCCCATCCCGATTCCGGCACCCTCCTATCTCGCGCGGCCGCTGTTTGTCGGGGGTTTTGCGTTTCCGGCCTATCGTCTGGTTGTCGTGCTGATTGCGCTGGCTGCGGCGGCCGGGCTTTACGTGATGATCGAGCGCACGCGGCTTGGCGCGATGATCCGTGCTGGCGTCGATGACATGCAGATGGCGCGCGCTGTCGGCATTCCGGTCTCGCGTTTGTTCTCGATCGTGTTCTGTCTGGGCGCTGGTATTGCGGGGGCGGGTGGCGTGCTCGCCGGGCCGATCCTGTCAGCCTATCCCGGCCTTGATGCCGACATGCTGCCACTGGCGCTGATCGTCGTGATCCTGGGCGGCATCGGCAGCTTGATGGGCGCGTTTGTCGGCAGCTTCATTATCGGAATCATTTACACGTTTGGAACCGCGCTCTTGCCTGATCTTGCCTACATCATTCTCTTCCTTCCGATGATTGTCGTCATCGCGTTTCGCCCGCAGGGGCTGTTTGGGCACGTGTCGGCATGAACAAAGTCCTGATGCTTCTATTTGTTGCGGGTCTCGCAATCATACCCTTGGTGTCTGGCGATTTTTACATCAACCTCGCGACACAAATTCTGATTGCGGCCGTGTTTGCGCTCAGCCTCAATCTACTGGTCGGCTATGGCGGTCTGACCTCGCTGGGTCATGTCGCATTTCTCGGGCTGTCGGCTTACATCTGCGCGTGGACGTCGACAAAGCTTGGGGTCGCGCCGCTCGTTGCCATCGGTTTATCGCTGGTGATCACGACGATCATGTCGGCTTTGTTCGGCTTGATTGCCTTGCGGGCCACTGGCCTGGGCTTCCTCATGATTACGCTTGCGATATCGCAGGTTCTTTGGGGTCTGGCGTATCGATGGGCGAGTGTCACCAATGGTGACAACGGAATTTCCGGCCTGACGCGGCCCTCGCTCTTTGGCCTGTCGCTGGACTCGGCATCGTCGTTCTACTGGCTCACCTTAATCATCTCGATCTTTGCCTTTATCCTGATGGCGGCGTTTGCGATGTCGGCCTTCGGGTCATCCCTGCAGGGCACGCGCGATCAGGCCCGCCGCATGCGCGCGCTCGGCTACAATGTTTGGTTGATCCGCTGGATCACCTTCATCTATTCCGGGTTTTGGGCCGCAGTGGCAGGCCTGCTTTATGTTTACTACAACAAATATATCCACCCGAGCGCGCTGTCAGTGACGGCCTCTGCGGAGGCCTTGCTCGCGGTCATCGCGGGTGGCGCTGGCACGCTCGGGGGGCCCATTGTGGGTGCCGCGCTTCTGGTGTTCCTGAAGAACTATGCGTCGAGCTTTGTTGAGCGCTGGAACATGCTGCTCGGCTTTATTTTCGTGCTCATTGTTCTGCTGATGCCCGATGGCATCGTGCCGGGCGTGCAGCGCCTCATCCGTCGCATGCGGGGTGCGCAATCATGAGCCATGCAACACCCGCGCTTGAAATCGTTGGCCTGAACAAAGTGTTTGGTGGTTTGCGCGCCACGCAGGATGTCAACCTGCACATCGTGCAGGGGGATCGGCGTTTGCTGATCGGCCCCAATGGCGCTGGCAAGACAACGTTGTTCAACCAGATCACCGGCGACATCATCCCCACGTCGGGCCAGATCAAATTGTTCGGCCAGGACGTGTCCAAATTGCGCCCGGACCAGCGTGCGCATCTTGGATTGTCGCGCACCTACCAGATCATCACGCTGTTCCCGAAAAATACGATTCTGCACAACGTGGCATTGGGCCTTCTTGGCCTGTCGAATGAACGCTGGAACCTTTTTCGCCCGATGGCGCGCGCGTCGCATCTTCATGACGAGGCACAGACGATTCTCGAAAGCGTTGGCCTTGGTGCGATGTCCAACAAGCTCGTTTCGCAAATCGCATATGGCGAAAAGCGTCGTCTTGAAATTGCCTTGGCGCTGGCACAAAAGCCAAAAGTTCTGCTGCTGGACGAGCCCCTGGCCGGATTGTCCACGCAGGAACGCCTGACGGTGAAAAACCTGATCGCGAATATTCCGAAAGAAACAACTGTCGTGCTGATCGAGCATGACATGGATACGGCGCTTGATCTGGCCGAGAGCGTCACACTGCTGCACTACGGCAAGGTGATTGTGGATGGCACGCGGGAGGATGTGATTTCCGATCCCCGTACACGGGAGGTTTATCTTGGCCACTGAGGCACTCTCCCTTTCCAACGTCGATGCCTATTACGGCGATTCCTATGTGCTCCAGGACGTGTCATTCAAATTCGGCGAAGGTCAGTTGCTGGCCCTGCTGGGCCGCAACGGTGCTGGCAAGTCGACATGCGTCAGTGCGATCATGGGTCTTGTGCCGCCGCGAAAAGGCGAAATCAAACTTTTTGGGAAAACGATTTCCGGCTTGAAGCCCGAGACGATTGCCAATCTCGGCATTGGGCTTGTGCCGCAGGGGCGTCGCATCTTTCCGTCTCTCACTGTGCGTGAAAACCTGATCGTCGCGCGCAAGAAGGCGTTGAAGGCGGCTGAGGTTGCGCCCGGAAAGGGCTGGAGCGTTGAGCGTATCTTCGAGCTGTTTCCGCGCCTCAACGAACGCCAGAACCAGTTCGCCGGGTCGATGTCGGGCGGCGAGCAGCAGATGCTCGCGATCAGTCGCGCGTTGATGGGCAACCCGCGTGTGCTGCTGATGGACGAGCCCTCGGAAGGTCTTGCGCCACTGATCGTCGCTGAGGTTGGCCGCACCATTGCGATGCTGAAGGGCGAGGGCCTGTCCATTGTGCTGGTGGAGCAGAACAGCCAGCTTGCGCTCGATGTGGCGGATGAGGTTGTGATCCTGACCGCTGGTCGCTGCGCGTTCTCTGGCCCTGTGGACGAGGTGCGGCAGAATGGCGACATCCTTGCGCAAAAT
>CAIZGQ010000197.1 GCA_903932565.1 uncultured Hyphomicrobiales bacterium | reverse complement strand
TTTTCTGCGCCCGTTGCAGGCTGCTGATGATGGTCATCACGTGCGCTCAGAAGATCAGACTAAGCCATCCACTCTGGGGGTTTCTCAAATGTCGTGCCGGCTTGGCAGCTGTTGAAACAGCGATCATTTTTACCATTCCTTCTGTTGTGTCTGCTCGCTGGGTTTGAGACTGTTCGCTACATCAACATGACCCGCCAGATGACGATTGTTGCGAACTCGCTCGCATCAATGCTGTCAACGCGCACGTCAGCAGCTCAATTCAACGATGTTGTGTTCGCGATGAATTCAACGCTCGTGACGTTCCCACAAGTGCTCGGGGATCCGGCGCGCGGCGGCACGACTTGGTATCAATATATGTCACTCACTGCGTCGAGCATTTTGTTTTCCCCCACTGTGAATGGATGCACATCGGGTTGCACGTACAAGGCAAAAGTCGATTGGTCGTTGAGCTCCGCAGGCAACACGCGGTCCTGCTCGGTCGCGCCAGCCTCGGCATCTGACACAGCTGCCCCGACTTTGGCCACATTGCCGAGTGACGTGTTCACAGCGGGATCGTTGATCGTCGTTGATATCACATATCCGTTTGTGCCCATTTTCGGCAGCACCTTCTTCAAGCCGATCACATTTCGCAGATCGGCTTATTTGCAACCCCGATACCTGGCGAAGATCCCGCTGGTGAGTTCATCAGGGGGCAATTGTCCATGACCGGTCCGCGTTGCCAAGGTGAGTTTTTCACATGATGAAGACCGTTTTTGAACGCATTGCGCGTTTTCAAAAAGATCGCCGTGGCAATGCTGCCATGATCGTTGCACTTGTGGCTGTCCCCATGATGGGTACGCTGGGCTTTGCTGTCGATTATGGGATTGCCCTTGCCGATAAGTCGAAACTGGACAATGCAAGCGATGCCGCCGCAATCGTTGCCATCAATACGGCGCAGTCCGTATTGTCAGCGGGTGGTTCAACCGCAACAGCCATATCGCAAGCACAGACCGCCGCCAGCGCGGCGTTTCGCGCGAACGCAGGTTCGCTTGCTTTTGCGAGCGTGCCGACGCCAACAATCACGATTCCGGCGCCGGTGGGCCTTACGGTCACTGCAACAGTCAAATATTCAACAGTCAGTTCCACAGCCTTCAGTAAAATTCTTGGCATGCCGGCACTGACCTTGGCCGGCACGTCAGGTTCCACCCTGACCATGCCGACCTATCGCAATTATTACGTGATCCTGGATATCTCCCAATCCATGGGCATAGGGGCGACACAGGCCGATATGACGACGTTGTACAATCGCAGCAAGGCGCTGAACATGCAGGGCGGCGGTTGTGTCTTTGCTTGTCACGACACATCGCCGGGTGAAGCCCATTCTATGGAATATGTGGCGCACGATTCGTCCTATGGAACACCAGTGACATTGCGGATTGACGCGGCTCTGTCAGCGGTGCAGTCGATGATCTCCACCGCCCAAACGGCGCAGGCTAACTCAGTTGCAACCGGCGGAAGTTCCTCCCTCATCAACATTGGGCTTTACACGATGAGCGGCTATGCCGCGTTCGGCTCGACAAGCACGACCATGTCCTCGCCGCCCTCCGCGCAATCCAACATGCTGAATGTCATTTCAGCGCCCACATCAAACTTCACCAATCTTGCTTTGATGGCAGCATCCCCTGCTTCAAAACCGCTGACGTCCACATCGCCGGTGATTGGTTTGGGGGCGAATAACGGATCGGTCGGCTACGGCGATTCCTATCCCGCCAATTCGCTGGACCAGTTTCGAACCAGCGTCTTCTCAACCGTTTCAAACGGAACCGGTGCAAGCGCAGCGCAGCCGCAGAACTTCGTGTTTATTGTGACCGATGGCGTGTCTGACAAATACAGCCCCATTTGTGGCTTCACCCATTGCACGACGCCCTTTGACTCAGCTTACTGCGATGCCCTGAAATCGAAGGCGACCGTCGGTGTGATCTACACGACTTACAATCAGATCTATCAAAACAATGATCCAGCGCAGGGGCTCGATTTTCGATATTCCGGCTTGATTGCGCCGATTGCGTCGCGGATCGCACCCGCTTTACAGGCCTGCGCCACGTCGTCGCTGTATTATTTTGAGGCCGCGGATGGCCCTGCAATTACCGCAGGCATGCAGCAATTGATGGCAAACTCTGCCTTGGCCGCCCGACTCTCGCAGTAGATGCTGGCACTCAAATGCTCGTAGGGCGCGCCAATTGATTTTCAAATTGTCCCCGCGCTGCAGCGGGATCATGACCTTGCGGAAGATTGTCGCGATAGGACAAGTGCAGG
>CAIZGQ010000196.1 GCA_903932565.1 uncultured Hyphomicrobiales bacterium | reverse complement strand
CCAGACCCAGTTCCTGCCCAAGACCGTGCTGGAATACGGTGTAGGCAGTCTCGAGACGCCATCGGGCGCGTTGATGTCGACCGCGAATTATCTCAAAGCGCACGGCTGGACGGCTGGGGCCGGGTACCAGCCTGGAGAGCCGAACTTCGCGGCGATTCAGGCCTGGAACGCGGCAACCGTTTACGAGCGTGCCATCGCACTTATCGGCAAGCAGATTGATGGCGACGCCAAGTAGTCCTTAGACAGTCCAGCGCGGCGTCTCAGGTCGCGCTGGACTGTTCCGATCAGACTCCTGGATCAGACGCCGCTTGCGCCCTTTTTGATGAAGCTGCCGGTCTGCAGCTCGCGGATGGCGGTCGACAATTCTTCGCGCGTATTCATCACGATGGGGCCGTGCCAAGCGACCGGCTCGCGGATCGGCGCGCCCGAGACAAGCAAAAACCGCACGCCCTCATCGCCTGCCTGCACCACCACCTCGTCACCAGCTCCAAAGACGATCAAGGTGCGATTGCCGCTCATGTCGCGCACATGCAATTCGCGTCCATCGATCTCTTTTTCGACAAGGATCCCACGCGGGGCGGAGGCATCCCGGAAGCTCCCCGAGCCTTCAAAGATATAGGCGAAGGCTGAGCGATACGTGTCGACTGGAAACACTTTTCGGCGACCAGCGGGAATGCTGACGTCGAGATATTGCGGATCGGCGGCGATGCCATCGACAGGGCCTTTTTTGCCCCAGAAGGACCCAACAACGACACGCACCCTGGTGCCATCGTCGTCCACGATTTCCGGGATTTCGGCGGCTTTGACGTCCTGATATCGCGGATCGGTCATCTTCAGGTGCGAGGGCAGGTTGGCCCAAAGCTGGAACCCGTGCATGCGGCCAAGCGCGTCACCCTTTGGCATTTCCTGATGCATGATGCCTGAGCCGGCCGTCATCCATTGGACATCGCCAGCACCCAGCAATCCCTGGTTGCCGAGGCTGTCGCCGTGCTCGACCGAGCCCGCCAGCACATAGGTGATCGTCTCGATGCCGCGATGGGGATGCCAGGGAAAGCCCTTCAGATAATCCTGGGGACGATCATTGCGAAAATCGTCCATCATCAGGAACGGGTCTGTGAGGCTTGGATCGCCAAAGCCAAACACCCGCTGCAAGGCGACGCCTGCGCCTTCCATGGTGGGTTTTGTGCCAGAAATCTGCTGGACGGGACGGATCGACATGGCGACGCTCTTGGTTGATTGAAGGAAATGGTCTGGGCGGATGCGACCGCCCCTTGGCTTCATAGATACGCCGCAATGCCAGGCGCGCAACGGATACCGCAGCCAAATCCCATTGCGTTGGTGCAAGACCGGATTGCAAGCGCGGCGGCCCGGGCGACGCTTGAGATAACAATTGGAACTTGGTGGAGGTCGCGCACTGGTCTATTTCTGCCACGCGTTCGTGTCTTAACGTGTCTGCAGCATTGGCCGGTCGGGATCTGCGCGCGCCTCTGGGAGTTGGTCAGCATGGCTGGTTCAAAAGCGTCATTTCAATGGGACGACCCGTTTCGCCTCACTGATCAGCTGAACGAAGAAGAACAGCTGATCCTCTCGTCGGCGCGCGACTATGCGCAGGACAAACTCGCGCCGCGTGTGACAGACGCCTACCTGAATGAAACGATGGATCCGTCGATTTTTCAGGACATGGGGCGCCTCGGCCTGCTGGGCAGCACGGTTCCTGAAGCTTATGGCGGGGCCGGCGCGTCCTATGTGGCCTATGGGCTCATCGCCCGGGAGGTCGAGCGCATCGACTCGGGCTATCGCTCTATGATGAGCGTCCAATCCTCGTTGGTCATGTACCCCATCCTCGCCTACGGCTCTGAGGCGCAAAAACAGAAATACCTGCCCAGGCTCGCGCGCGGCGACTGGATTGGCTGCTTTGGCTTGACCGAGCCCGACGCTGGCTCAGACCCGGGTGCGATGCGCACAAAGGCCGAGAAAATCGACGGCGGTTATCGCCTGACAGGATCCAAGATGTGGATCTCCAACGCGCCCATCGCGGACGTGTTTGTGGTCTGGGCCAAGTCCAGCGCGCATGACGGTGAAATCCGGGGCTTTGTGCTCGAAAAGGGCATGAAGGGCCTCACCGCCCCCAAGATTGAGGGCAAGCTGAGCCTGCGCGCCTCCATCACTGGTGAGATCGTGATGGACAATGTCGAAGTCGAGGAAACGGCTCTTTTGCCCGGAGTCTCGGGTCTGAAGGGGCCGTTCGGCTGCCTGAACCGCGCCCGATATGGCATTTCCTGGGGGGTGATGGGCGCGGCTGAGGATTGCTGGCACCGCGCTCGGGCATATGGGCTGGAGCGCAAGCAATTCGGGCGCCCGCTGGCCCAGACCCAGCTTTTCCAGAAGAAGCTTGCCGACATGCAGACCGAGATTGCCTTGGGGTTGCAGGCCT
>CAIZGQ010000195.1 GCA_903932565.1 uncultured Hyphomicrobiales bacterium | reverse complement strand
GTGTCGGCCGCGGAGGACGCCATCATGATGATGTAGCCAAGCCCTGCCTGTGCGGTGACGAATTCGCCAACAATAACGCCAATCATTGCCATGGTGACGCCGATCTTCAGGCCAGCGAAAATATGCGGGAGAGCGAAGGGAAATTGCACGCTGTAGAAAATTTGCCAGGTTGACGCGGTGACGGACCGCGCCATGCGGAGCGCGCCGCTGTCTGCACTCATCAGGCCCGCGACCGTCGAAATGACAATCGGGAAGAAGGCCATGAAGACCGCAAGTGACAAGCGCGATGTGGGGCCAACGCCAAACCAGACAATGAACAAAGGTGCGAGCGCAACCTTGGGGATGAGCTGAAACAACAGCAGGTGCGGATACAGCGTCTGGCGCACGCGCTTTGACATGACGAGCGCACTGCCGAGCGCGAGCCCAACAATGCTGGCGAGTGCAAAGCCGGTGAGTGTTTCCGTGACGGTCGGAATTGTTTGAAGCCAGAGAATCCCGATGGACCGCTCCAGCACTTTCCACACAGCACTTGGCGGAACAATAATGAGTGTGGAGAGATGCGCAGCCTGCGTGCCATATTCCCAGGCCAGCGCGACAAGTGCGGCCAGAAGCAGCGGCAAGATGATCCGGCGGCCCGCGACCAGCACGTGACCCAAAACTTTCACGCCAGTCTGAAGCCCACCGGAGGAGCGCTCAGATGTTGGAAAAGAGGCGGCGACGGGCTGCTCCATGGACAATTTCATGTCACATAATTCCGATACTCGCCGAGACCCGACGAAATTTTCGACCATTGATCAGCGGAGAGTTTCAGTGGCGCGTCGGGATTGGTGTACCAGCTCTCGACAGACGGGCGCTTCATGTCCGGGCTCGCGAGATACGTCATAACGAGATCCGTGATGGCATCGAATGTTTTGACGTCGCCATAGCCAAGGCCCTTTTCCATGGCCTCGGGCTTTGTGATGGCGAAACGATGCAGGCCCATGCCGATGCGGATGAAATCGTGCGATGTCGGGGCCAACCCTGCTTCGGGCACTTCCTTGAAGAAAATCTCGGCGGATTCGTCCGGGTTGTTCAGCGTGTAAGCGACACTTTCCAGCAGGCCATCGACCATTGCCTTGGCAAGGCCGGGATCGGCATCCACAACCTGTTTGGACCCGACCACGGCCGTCCCGTAAGTCGGCATGCCAGAGGCTGAATAGAGCATCCAGCGCGCCGGGTTTCCGGTTGAGAGAAGCACGGGAAGGCTCGATGACGCGACACCTGTCACCGCATCAACCTGCCCACTCGACAGCGTGCGTTCCAGCAATTTGGGGTCCACGTCGATGACGCTGACCTTGCCGACATCAAGGCCCATTCGCTTCGCATAGGCTGGAAAAAATGGCGCATCGGCCGAGGCGGGCACAGAGCCGATTTTCTTGCCCACGAGATCGGCTGTCGATTTGATCGGGCTTGAGGACAACACGCCCACGCCCATCAGCGCATCATAATCGAGCGTTGCGAGACCGCGCAGCGGCAGTCCTTTTGCAAGCATCAACACAAGGGGTGCCGAGATGACGAGGCCAAAATCAAACTGGCCTGCGGCAATGGCTTGTGCGGCGGGAAGTGAGCCAAAGCCGCGGCTGATCTGCAGATCAATGCCGCGCGAGCTGAAAAAGCCCTTCTGCTTGCCGACGAACGGGAACACGCTTGTACCTTGGGCGAGCCAGGGCAGGGTGAACTTCACCGTCCTGGTCGCCGCAATGGCCGGCATGGCGAAAGACGCTGCCAGACCAGCTGCGGTTCCAGCTTGCAACACGCGTCGGCGGGAGACATTCAAGTTCTGCATGTGACACCTTTTGACACTCAAGACCCGCGCCACCATTTGCGCAACATACGTTCGCCCTGAACGGGTAGGACATAGAGAAGCAAGCCCAGACCACACAGCACGCTGAGGGCTGCAAAAATCTTTGAGGTTTGGCCATAGGATTGGGCACGCAGGATAAAATAGCCCAGGCCTTCATTGGCGGATATGAATTCGCCAATCACGATCCCGATGATTGACAGGGTTGCCGCCACCTTCGCACCGCTGAAAAAATAAGGCAGCGAATAAGGAATTTGCACGTGAAAGAATGTCTGCCAGCGGGTCGCCCCTGCAGCGCGGCACAGGCGCAGTGCGCCCGCGTCAGCGCGCGACAGGCCGGTCATGGTCGCCAGCGCCACGGGAAAGAAACTGATGAACACGGCGTATGACAATCGCGATGTTGCGCCAATGCCGAGCCAGAATGTGAAGAGCGGTGCCAGCGCAATTTTCGGGATGATCTGAAACACCACGAGGTTTGGATAAAACGTTTCAAACAAAATAACTGACGAGCTGAGCACCAGCGCCGTGATCAGGCCAAAGAAGCACGAGAGGAAGAACGCGAAAAACGCTTCAGAGCCCGTCGCAACCGATTGATGCGCAAGGTCCCCAACGATCCCGTTGTAGGAGGCCAGAATGTCACTCGGTGCTGGGAGAATGACCGGCGAGATGCCGCTGACCTTCGCGCCGATCTGCCACGCTACGAGGACGAAAACAGCCAGGCCAACGGGCAATAAAACGGACAGGCTCGCGTCCGAGATGCGCGGATTGCGTGGGCTTGTGCTGCGCGGAAGGGAAATCTCGCTCATGCGGCCTTCACCCGCCGCACAGAGCGGCCCGGAATGCGCTCCTGATCGATCATGTTGCGCAGGTACGCACAAAGTTCCGTGAACTCGGGCGTCGACGAAATCGATTGATCCCGATCTCTGCCAAACGGAATACGCACATCTGCGACAACCGTTGCGGGGCGTCGCGTCATCACCAGCACGCGATCTGCCAGATAGACGGCCTCGCGGATGGAGTGGGTCACAAACAGGCCGGTTTTGCGGTACTTGTCCCAGATGTCGAGCAGCGCGTCATTCATCTCGTCGCGCGTCATGGCGTCGAGCGCGGAGAAGGGCTCGTCCATCAACAGGATGTCCGGGTCCGTCACCAGCGCCCGGCAAATCGCAACGCGCTGGCGCATTCCGCCCGACAATTGGTGTGGCTTCTTGTCGGCAAAGCCGCCAAGCCCAACGAGCTCGATCAGCTCATCGGCCCGCGGCCCCACATCCTGCAAGGTGCGATGCTGGATGCGCGCGGGAAAGAGGATGTTCTCCCGCACGGTTTTCCATGGCAGAAGCGTGCTGTCCTGGAACATCACGCCAACGCTGGCGCGCGGCCCCGTGACGGGCGTCCCGCCAATCGTGATCTTGCCGGACGTGATGGATTCCAACCCACCGCACATCATCAGCAGGGTTGACTTGCCACACCCCGACGGGCCGAGGATCGCAACAAACTCGCCATCATTGGCAACAAACGACGCGCCGGAGACGGCTTCCACACTGTCTTTGCCAGTCTGATAAATCTTGCGGACGTTCTCGACGCTAATGTGGCCGGACATGGCGGACGCCTTATGCGAGGAATTTGCGGAACGGCATGGATTTCTTGATTGCTTCTTCATGTTCGGCCGGTGTCAGCTTGACCTTTCCGGCAAAGTCATTGGTGAAGAGCGCCTTTTGTTCCGGCTTCTTGTCGGCAGGTTCCGCGACATATTTCATGACGAGGTCAGTCATGGATTCGTAGTCGGCTGGCGCGGAAAACCCGATGCCATTCTTGATCATCGGTTCGTGCATCATGGAAAGGTTGAAGATACCCATGCCAACGCGAACACTGGCCGGGCCGTTTGCGGTCAGCGCCATCTCCGGCACTTGCTTTAAAAAGATCTGCAGCGCTTCGTCCGGGTTCAGCATGGTGAACTTGATGGCTTCCGCCAATCCGTCACAAATATCAGCGCAGAGTTTTGGCTCTTTTTGCAGCGTCTCAAGCTGCGTCATCAGCGAGTTGTTGTAGAGCGTGAGCCCGGCCGCGCTGTAGAGCATGTTGCGCACGGAGATCTTCTCGGTTTCAAACACCGGCGCGAAGGAAATTGCAAAGCCCGAGATCGCGTCGACTTCCTTGCTGATGAGCAGGCGCTGGCGCACAGCGGGGTCAGCCTGAACGCGTGACACTTTGGAGATGTCAAAACCCGCCCGTTCGGCATAAACGCCCAGAAACGGATAGTCGCCGGAATTGACGGTCGAGGCCATCTTGCGGCCTTCAAGATCCTTCGGCGATTTGATGGGGCTGTCATCGAGAACA
This sequence comes from uncultured Hyphomicrobiales bacterium, assembly GCA_903932565.1. GTDB lineage: Bacteria > Pseudomonadota > Alphaproteobacteria > Rhizobiales > Beijerinckiaceae > Terripilifer. Next base: position 2,130 of record CAIZGQ010000195.1, on the reverse strand, counting down.
CAGATGCCCATCGTCGCGTCGTAACCGGCTGAGCCGAGTGCCACCACGGGCAAGCCCTTGGCGGCGGCCTGAATGCCGGACGGCGCTGCGGCCAGGCCAAACTGGAACCGACCTGCGCCGATGGCCTGTGCGGCTGCGGTTGAGCCATAACCACGCACAATCTGCACATCGAGGCCGCGTTTGGTCCAATAGCCGTTGGCCTTGGCGACGAACGCATAGGCATTCGAGCCTTCCGCAACCCACGGCAGCGTAAACGAGATGGGGCGCAGGTCCTCAGCGCGGGCCCGGCCCGACAACACCGCAGGCGCTGCAACAAGAGCCCCGGCAATCATTTCGCGACGTGACAGCTTGATCATCTTGGCGTCTCCAAATGGTATCCCACTGGGTCAGCAAGGCCCGTGCCATACGGATTTTGCTTTGAGATATCCGCCGCTTGTTTTGTGAAGCCCTTGGCGTGTCGGGTCTTGATGCAAAGGCAGACTCGTTTGCCCGCCGTTACAACAATTATCGATCATCGCGACAGGTTGATACAGAGGGGGAAACTCCGGGGCCTGGATCGACACGTTGGCATCTGGGGGCACTTATCAGGATGGCATCCATGGCAGGGCTTTTGCACATCTGGCAGCGGGGAAACAGAACGGTGATGGCATGAATTGGGGCGAGATGACCCGGGCCGCGCGCGATGCGGCGTATAACAATGTGACCGGCGTTGCCGACAGTGCCGCGCTCAATCGGGCGCGCATCGAAGCCTCGGCCGTGTTTCGCGCCAAATCTGGCTCAGCGCTCGACGTTCCCTACGGTCGCCACGAGCGCATGAAGTGGGATCTCTATCCGGCCCGTGACCCCAAGGCGCCTTGCTTGGTTTTCATCCATGGCGGGTATTGGATGATGAACAGCCGCGAGCAATTTGCCTGCCTGGCGGAAGGCTTTTCTGCAATTGGCTGGTCTGTTGCCATGCCAAGTCACAGGCTCGCGCCGGAGGCCAGCATGGCAGACATCGTGGCTGATATTGATGCCAGTCTCGATTGGTTGCAGGAGCATCGACACACGCACGGATTGTCAGGTCCCGTTGTGATTTCGGGCTGGTCCGCCGGCGCGCATCTGGCCGTCTTGGCCCTCTCGCATCCCCTTGTCTCCGCCGGGCTCGCGGTCTCTGGCCTCTATGAGCTTGGGCCGTTGCGAGACACCTACCTCGATGAAAAGCTCAAGTTGACGGACGCGGAAATCGCAACGCTTTCGCCACTCCGTTTGCCGGCCGTGCAAAAACCGCTGGCGATTGCCTATGGAAGTCAGGAGCTTCCAGCCTTTGTCGACAATTCCCGGCGATTGCATGCACAAAGAGCAGATGCCCACGCACCCGGCGCTTTAGTCCCTGTTGCGGGCGCGGACCATTTCACGATCCTCATCGACATGTGCAAGGCCGACGGGTTGATTGTGCGGCAAGCACAGACGCTCCTACCGTAGCGGCCGTTCCGCATGGCCCGGACTTTGCGACGCCGTCGGGCAGAAATCCAACATTTGTAGTGCGCGAGACGAAACCATCATGGCGGCTTTTGATTATAACGTGGACCCGCAATCGATGCGCGGATTTCTGCACATGGTGCAGACAAAGTTCCCCGACCAGATTTTGCGATTTCAGAATGAGATCAAGCAGAACTATGAATCGACTGCCATGGCCTTCGAGCTTGAGCGCGTCGGCAAAAGCCCTGTGTTGATGTTTGACAAGGTCGAAGGTTCAGCGCTGCCGTTGGTGACAAACATTGCTGCCAATCGTGATCTGTTGGCCGCTTGCATGAATGTCGATCCTGCCGATCTCTCCACCGCATTTCGCGAACGTAGTCAAAAACCTATTGCCTGCGAGACGGTGAAGGACGCGCCCTGGAACGAAATCGTTCTGGAGGGCGATGACGTTGATCTGACGAAGCTGCCGATCCCATACCAGTTCTCGGTTGATGCGGCCCCCTACATCACGGCGGGTCAGATCACGGCGCGCGACCCGATCACCGGCGTTGACACCACAGGCTTCCATCGGCTGATGTTGAAGGGCAAAAACCGGCTTGGTGTGTCGTTGCATTCACGCCGCCGCATGTATGAGTTTCATCGGCGTGCGGAGGAGCGGGGACACGCGCT